>CAZLYE010000458.1:0-3409 GCA_964562865.1 uncultured Binatia bacterium (SeqCode)
GCGCTGAAGCGCGCCTACCGGGCCGTGTTCCACGGGCCGGGCGGCCGGCGCCGATCGGTCGAGCGGGCGCGTGCCGCGTTCGGAGGCGTGCCCGAGGTGGCCCGCCTGCTCGACTTCGTCGCGGCCTCGCGCCGCGGGGTGTGCCGCTGAGCATGGAACGGATCGGGCTCATCGCAGGCAGCGGTCGGTTCCCCGTCCTGTTCGCGGAGACGGCGCGACGCCGCGGCGTCGAGGTGTTCGCCGTCGCGCACCGGGGGGAGACCGCCCCCGAGCTCGAGGGTGCGGTGTCCGGCGTCGCGTGGATCTACCCGGGCGAGGTGGACGCCATGATCCAGGCGCTCAAGGCGGCGCACGTGCGGCGCACGGTCATGGTGGGGGGGATCGCGAAGCCGCGGCTCTTCCGCGAGTTTCGACCCGACGCCCGCGCGCTCGCGCTGATCGCCCGCATCGGGAAGCTCCGCGACGACCTCATCCTCCGCGCCGTCGCGGCGGAGCTCGAGTCGGAGGGGATCGCAGTCGTCGCCTCGACGTTGTATCTCCAGGCGATCGTGCCGAGCGCGGGTGTGCTCGGGGCCCGGTCGCCGACCCCGGAGGAGTGGAGCGACATCCGCTTCGGCTTCCGGGCCGCCAAGGTGATCGGCCAGTACGACATCGGGCAGAGCGTGGTCGTCCGCAGCGGGGCGGTCATCGCCGTCGAGGGCATCGAGGGGACCGACGCCACCATCCGGCGGGCAGGGCAGCTCGCGAACGGCGACATCGTGCTCGTGAAGGTCTGCAAGCCCACCCAGGACACGCGCTTCGACCTGCCCGCCGTGGGCCCGGGCACCGTCGAGGCGCTCGCCCAGGTGCAGGGGCGGGCCCTCGCGATCGAGGCCGGATGCACCGTGACGCTCGACCGGGCCGAGATGATCGCGCGCGCGGACGCCGCCGACATCGCGGTGGTCGCGCTCGACGCCGAGGAGGTGGAGCGGTGACGATCAGAGCAGCGGTGGTGGGCGTCGGATACCTCGGACGGTTCCACGCGGAGAAGTACGCCGCCCATGCCGGGGCGGAGCTGGTGGCGCTGGTCGATGTCGACCCGGAGCGGGTCACCGCGGTCGCCGCAGAGCTGGGGGTCGAGGCCCTCACGGATCACCGGGCGCTCGTGGGACGAGTCGACTGTGCAAGCATCGCCGTGCCGACCAGCTGCCACTTCGAGGTGGCGCGCGATCTCCTCGAGGCGGGAATCGACGTCCTCGTCGAGAAGCCCGTCACGACCACCGTCGACGAGGCGAAGGTCCTGGTCGAGCTCGCGGTGCGCGGTGGGCGGGTGCTGCAGGTCGGACACCTCGAGCGCTTCAACCCCGCGATCGTCGCGCTCGAGGGCCTGGTGACCCAGCCGCGGTTCATCGAGTGTCACCGCCTCGCGCCCTTCACGGAGCGCGGCACGGACGTCGACGTCGTCCTCGACCTCATGATCCACGACCTCGACGTGATCCTCAGCATGGTCCAGTCGCCGCTCCGGTCCGTCGAGGCGGTGGGCGTCCCCGTCGTCACCTCCTCGGTCGACATCGCGAACGCGCGGCTCCGGTTCGCGAACGGCTGCATCGCGAACGTGACCGCGAGCCGCGTGTCCCTCAAGCGGGAGCGGAAGCTCCGGATCTTCCAGGCCGACGCGTACGTCGCCGTCGACTACGGCGAGCGCCGCATCCGCATCTGCCGCCGCGAGCCCGAGGCGAACGGCCAGGCCGCCCTCGTCCTCGAGGAGCGCGAGGTGCCGGAGGGCGACGCGCTCGAGAGCGAGATCGACGCGTTCCTGCGCGCGGTGCGCGACCGCGAGCCGCCCGCGGTGAGCGGATGGGACGGACTTCGCGCCCTCGAGGTGGCCCACGTCATCTGCGAGAGCCTCGAGACCGAGGTGCGCGCGGTGCAGGCGGCGGCGCCGGGGTGAGCGAGGGCGGGAGGCGATGAGCAGCGGCGCATCGCGCGCCTGGGCGGCCTCGGATCACGCCCGTCGCGTCCTCCTGGTCGCGGGCGAGGCGTCGGGGGATCTGCACGGCGCAGATCTCGTGCGGGCGCTCCGCGCGCACATACCCGACCTCGAGGTCTTCGGCCTCGGCGGCGAGCGGCTGCGCGAGGTCGGAATGGAGACGGTCGCCGACGCGCGCGACGTCGCCACCGTGGGCGTGACCGAGGCCGCCGGCCGTCTCCGGGCGCTCTGGCATGCCTACCGTGCGCTCGCGCGACGCATCCGCGACGACCCGCCGGACCTCTGCGTGCTCATCGATTTCCCGGAGTTCAACCTCCGCGTCGCGCACCTTGCCAAGCGCGCCGGCGTGCCCGTCCTCTACTACATCGGTCCCCAGGTCTGGGCCTGGCGTCGCGGCCGTGTGCGGAAGATCGCGCGCCGGGTCGACCGGCTGGCCGTCGTCTTTCCCTTCGAGCCGCAGCTCTACGCGCCCCGGCTCCCGGCCGTCGAGTTCGTCGGGCATCCGCTGCTCGACCGCGTGCGCGTGACGCGCGGCCGCGACGAGACGCTCCGCGCGCACGGGCTCGACCCCGCCCGGCAGACGGTGCTCCTGCTGCCCGGGAGCCGCCCGAGCGAGATCGACAACCTGCTCCCGCACCTGCTCGAGGCCGTCCGGCTCCTCGGCCCGGAGGCGCGCCAGTTCCCGCTCGCGCTCGCCCACACGCTGCCGGCGGAGGAGATCCGGCAGCGCGTGCGCCTCGCCGGCGTCGACGTCCAGGTGATCGAGGACGACACGTACAATCTCATCGCCGCCGCCGACGTCGCGCTCGTGAGCTCCGGGACCGCCACCCTCGAGTGCGCGCTCCTCGAGCGCCCGATGGTGATCGTCTACCGCCTCGGGGGCCTCACCTACGCGCTCGGCCGCCTCCTCGTGCGCGGGGTCAGCTACATCGGCATGCCGAACATCGTCGCGGGGCGCGAGGTCGTGCCCGAGCTGCTGCAGGGACGCGCCACCCCACGGAACATCGCCGCCGCGGCCCGCGGGCTCCTGGATGATCCCGGGCGTCACGCGGCGACGGTCGATGGCCTGCGTGACGTCCGGCGCCGGCTCGGACGCGGGGGGGCCGCGGGGCGCGCCGCCGCGATCGCCTTCGAGATGCTGGGAGCCCGCAGGCCGTGAACCAGTACCGGCGCCTCCTCCGCTATCTCAAGCCGTACGTCTGGCCGCACGAGGTCGTCGCGATCATCTGCATGCTCGGGTTCAGCGGCGTCGAGAGCGGGATCCCGTTCCTCGCGAAGTTCACCTTCGACCAGGTGTTCACGCAGCATCATCCGGAGGCACTGTCGCTCGCGGTCGTCGGCGTGCTGGCGGCGGGCTTCCTCCGCGGAGGGCTCGACTTCGGCGCGGGCTACTTGACGGACTGGATCGGGCAGCGCGTCGTCACCGACCTCCGCAACGAG
>CAZLYE010000459.1:0-4080 GCA_964562865.1 uncultured Binatia bacterium (SeqCode)
CCGCGGGTGCGGGCCTCGTCCACGAGGAGTTCCACGGCCGCGGCTTCGCGCGCCACGGCGGCCTCTTCGAGATGGTGCAGCTCTGGGTGAACCTGCCCGCGCGGGACAAGGCGGCGCCGCCGCGCTACCAGAGCATCGCGAACGGCGACATCCCGACCGTGCCACTGGGGGACGGTCGCGGGTCGCTGCGCGTGATCGCCGGTCAGACCTCGGGCGTGACGGGACCGGCGCGGACGTTCACCCCGATCGACGTCTGGGGCCTTCGTCTCGCGAGCGGTGGACAGGCGGAGCTCGCGGTGCCGGACGGTCACACGACCGCGCTCGTGGTCCTCCGCGGCGCGGTGCGCGTCAAGGACTCCGAGACCGTCGAGGCCGCCGAGGTCGGCCTCTTCGATCGCGCGGGCTCGAACCTCGCCGTCGAGTGCACGAAGGATGCGACGGCGCTGCTGCTCGCCGGAGCACCGATCGACGAACCGATCGTCGGCCACGGGCCGTTCGTCATGAACACCCCGGACGAGATCCGCCGGGCCGTCCGGGACTACCAGGACGGCCGGATGGGACACCTGTCGTAGCGGCGAGGCACGAACCTTGACGGTTGCCTCGCCTGCTTGCTAACCGTCCCCGCCAAGCTGCCCGCCGGACCCCGGCGCCGCCGGGCCGGCGATGATCGCCGAAGGGGGACGACGACCATGACGACAGCCGTGCGCCGCCTCGCGAGCGCCATCGCGCTCGCGCTGCTCTCCGGGTGCTATCACGTGACGCTCGCGCCCCCGGCCCCGGTGACGTTGATCGAGCCGCTGCTGCCGGCAGGCGTCGTCATCCCGCCCGAGACGGCGAATGCGCAGTACGACGTGACGAGCGCGATGGCGGGAGCGGCCAACCGCTGGACGATCGCGATCGGCCCGGCGATCGTCGACTACGCGAACGCCTATCTGCCGAGCGCATTTCCGAAGGGCGACACGGCCACGGTGCGCGTCGAGCTCCAGCACTTCGACGTGCACGACTTCGAGGCCCACGCCGCGCTCCACTTCGCGGTCGTCACCCCGAGCGGGACCCTCTTCGAGAAGACGTACACGGAAGCGGGCAAGGGCTACGCGGCGCGCGTCGTGTGGGGCGGCGCGTTCGCGATGAAGTCGTCGATGCGGCAGACGACCGACGAGGCCCTGCGCGCGTGCTTCGAGCACTTCCTCACCGACGCACGCGGCCTCGCGCCGGGGTGGGCGGCGACGATCAGCGGGGCGGCCCCGAGCGCCGCAGCCCCGAGCGCCGCGACGCCGACGCAGTGACTCGCGCGCAGCCGGGCGTCACAGGTCGTCGGGCGAGAATCCCCAGCTCCGCAGGATGTCCTCCTCCTCGGCGGGCGTCATCGCCTTCTTGAAGCGCGCGCCGGAGCGGCCTTTCACGCGACGCTCGCACTCCGCCCACGTCGCGTGGCGCGCGGGCCGCCCATCGACCCGGCTGAGATACGAGTGCGGCGCCGCGCGCCGGCCGCGGGGCGCCGCACCCGCCCGGCGCTCGGGGACGCTCGTGTCGTCCGGGACGTCGAGCACGGCGACGTCGTAGCGGACGAGCGGACCATGATAGAGGGCCGGCCGGCGCCCGGCGGCGAACGCGTCCGCGATCTCGTCGACACGCTCGTTCCCCGGGATGCCGCCGTGACCCGCGACGTAGTGCCATTTGACCGGGCCGGTCGCCCGCTCGGCGGCGGCGAGCGTCTCCCAGAGGTCGCGGTTGACGACGTCCCCGCCCTGCGCGGTGCGCCAGCCGCGCCGTCGCCAGCCGTGGATCCACTCCCGGATGCCGCGGATGACGTAGGTCGAGTCGGTGTGGACGGCGACCGGCCCGGACGCACGGACGTGGCGCAACGCCTCGATCGCCGCGGTCAGCTCCATGCGGTTGTTGGTGGTGTGACGTGCGCCGCCGCCGAGCTCGGTCACCTGACCGGCGGGCGTGACGACGATCGCACCCCAGCCTCCCGGTCCCGGGTTCCCCTTGGCGGCGCCGTCCGCGAAGACGACCGTCGGCATCTCGGCCATCGGAGCCTCAGGCGCCGTCGAACGTCGCGATGACCGGCGCGTGGTCGCTGGTGCCGAACTCCCGCAGGACGACGCACGAGCGAGCCGTACGTGCGAGCGCCTCGCTCGCGAGCACGTAGTCGAGCCGCCAGCCGATGTTCCGCTGGCGCAGGTTTCGCCACGGCGCCCACCAGGTGAAGAGGGCGTCGTTGTCCGGATCGAGCGCGCGGCCGACGTCCACGAGCCCCTCGCCGAGGAGGCGGGCGAAGCTCGCGCGCTCGTCGGGGCGCTGGCCGATCGCGTTCGCCTTCCGCTCCTTCGGATGCACGTCGCGCTCCTCGCGGGCGATGTTCACGTCCCCGCAGATGACCACGCGGCGCCCGCGCCGGTGGAGCTCGGCGGCCCAGCGCGTCATGGCCTCGAGGAACGCCATCTTCGCGGGGAAGTCCTTGCCGCCGTTCGGGACGTACACCGAGACGAGGACGAGATCGCCGATCTCCACCTCGGCGATGCGGGTCTCGTGGTCGAAGTCGGGGTGCGTCACGCGCGGCGGCTCGGGGAAGCGCTCCCGGCGGAGGTGCAACGCGACGCCGGAGTACGCGCGGGCGCCGTGCCAGTAGCACCAGTAGCCGGCGAGGTTGCAGACCAGCTCGGGCACCTGCTCGGGCGCCGCCTTCAGCTCCTGCAGGCAGACGACGTCGGGGCGCTGCTGCTCGACGAGCTCCGCCACCTGCGCGTGGCGGGCGCGGATGCCGTTGACGTTCCAGGTCGCGATGGTGGTGCCGGACGGGATGGCGTCATCGATGCCACGGGTGGCGCCCCGGCGCCAGCGGATTTCCATTTCGCGCCACGACGGCTATCTGCCGGGCATGTGGTCCCGCGCCGGTACGGTCCTCCTCGTTCTGGCCGTCGTCGGCCCCGCGCTGGCTGACGACGAGTGCATCGTGCTCGAGGACTTCGCGAACGCACCCGTCGGCCAGTTCCCTCCCGGCTGGAAGGTCCCGAAGGACGCCGGGAAGGCAGTGTACTCGGTCCAGGCGGAGGGAGGCCGCAAGTTCCTCCACGCCGACGCGCGCGGTCTCGGCATCCAGGCCGGGAAGGAGATCGGGTGGGACCTCGCGACGTATCCGGTCCTCGCCTGGTCATGGCGCGCTCGCCAGTTCCCGGCCGGCGCCGACGAGCGCGCCGGGAAGAACGACAGCGTGCTGGCCGTCTACGCGGTCTTCCCGCACTGGAAGGTCAGCGCGAAGGCGGTGAAGTACATCTGGAGCGAGACGGTCCCGGTCGACACGCATCTCACGTCCGGCAAGGGGATGACGCAGGTCCGCGTCCTCCGCTCGGGTCGCGCGGGGGCCGGCGACTGGGTGGAGGCCCGCGCGAACGTGCTCGAGGACTTCCGGCGTTACTTCGACGAGTCCGGGGTCCCGAAGCCGAAGGGCATCGCGGTCCTCACCGACTCCGACGACACGCGGAGCGTCGCCGTCGGGGACTACGCCAGGTTCAGGGCCTGCCGGCGCTGATTGCCGCCGGGCCTTCTCAAGGCGCTCCTTCGACCGGCCGACAATGATGTGATGCAGTCTCGGGCCGGGCGTGCCGTCGGGCTGAGCCTCGTCTGGATCGTCACGATCTTCCCTGTCGTCGAGCGCTTCGTGCTCCGATCGTATCGGGGCCTGCCGGACGTCTTCGGCTTCACCTTCCTAGGCAGCACCCCGGACTGGCGGATCGTTCTACTCCGGTGTGCCCATGGCCTCGGCGCGGCCTTCGCGTGGCTGGGCGCAATGGCGTGGGCGTGGTGGGTCGGCGCGTACGATCTGAAGATTGGCCTCTGGAAGCCCTGGAAGGTCGAGTCGTGGATCCTCGACGTGACCCGGTTCGGCGGTGTCTTCGGCAGCATCGCTGCCGCTGCCCTCCCGACGTGGCTGCTCTGGTGGTGGAGCCGGGTCACGCCACGAACTGCCGCACCGCCGCGGACGCCGCCTTCTCTGGGGGCCGCGCTTCGTGCCGTGGGGACGACGGCTGTCGGGCGTCCTTCGACGTGGGTCTTTCTCGCCGCGCTCGGCCTCGT
>CAZLYE010000460.1:0-4681 GCA_964562865.1 uncultured Binatia bacterium (SeqCode)
TGAGCACGTAGGTCGCGAGCACGTGCTCGCTCGAGCCCGCGAAGCAGACGGGGCACGCGAGCGAGGTGGCCGGCGCGAGCACCAGCACACCGGCGGCGGTTGGGAGTCGCATCGTCCTCATGCCAGGTACACGAGCACGTAGAGGACCGGCCAGACCGCCACGACGAACGTCCAGTAGAGCCGGCAGACCTGCACGCGGGTCCGGCACTGCCGGGCGGGTACTCGGTGCGCCCACGTCAGGAGCGCCGCGAGCGTGACGACGGCGGCCGCCACGTGGAGCCCGTGGCAGCCGATGACGGTGTAGAAGGTCGCGCCGTAGAGGCTCGACGACGCCCGGAGGCCGTGCCGCAGGAGCGCCACCCACTCGGCACCCTGCACGAGGAGGAACGTCGCGCCGAGCGCGGTCGTGGCGGCGAGCCACGGGAGGAACGCCGCCCGCGCGGCGCGCGTCGCCACGACGGCGCGGTGCATGGTCCACGCGCTCGCGAGGAGCACCACGGTGTTCGCGCCGGTCACCGCGACGGGGAGCCGCGGCTGGCCGGGCGGCGGCCAGACGGGCGCCCCGGCGCGGAGGATGAGGAACGCGCTCACCAGCCCCGCGAACAGCATCGCCTCCGTCGCGAGGAAGACCGCCATCGCGAGGACACCGTTCTCGAACACGCGCGGGACGGCCGGCGGACCGCCGCCGTGGCGCGGGCCCTCGGCCGGAACGGGCACGGCACGAAGCAGCGGACGCGCCATCAGTGCCGGAACACGATGTCGGGGACGAGCGCGATCATCATCCCGACGAGGAGGAGCACGGGTATGCCCGCGATCGCGTAGATGAGGAGGCTCTCGCTCCGGAGATGCATGTAGTGCCGCGCGACGAGGAACGCCTTCGCCGTCGCGACCGTGAAGATCAGGAAGATCGCCATCGCCTTCCCGAAGGGCAGGACGGCGCACATGAGGCCGACGACCAGGAGCGCCACGAGCCACGTCCACACGGTCACGTAGCTCGGGAACCGCGACGATGCCGCGCTCATGACCGCCTCACGAGAGCCACCTCACGACAGATAGACGAGCGGGAAGAGGAAGATCCACACCACGTCGACGAAGTGCCAGTAGAGCCCCGCGTACTCGACCCGGTGCTCCACCTGCGCCCAACCCCGCCCGCGGAGCGCGCTCACCCAGAGCGAGGCGTTCACGATCACCCCGGCCAGCACGTGGAGCGCGTGAAGGCCCGTCAGGCCGTAGTAGAAGGACCAGAACGGTCCGCTCGACGGCGTGAAGCCGTGCTCGATCTCGCGAGAGTACTCGAAGCCCTTGACGCCGAGGAACGTGAGCCCGAGGAGCACCGTCACGAGGAGAAACCTCGCCGCTCCCGCCCGGTCGTCCCGCTCGACGGCGGCGTGCGCCTGCACGATCGCGAGGCTGCTCGTCACGAGTACGAGCGTGTTCAGCGCGGCGATCCGCGTGTTCACGTGCGCGGCCTCGTCCTCCCAGCCGCCGCCCGCGAAGCGGCAGAGGACGAACGCGGCGAGGAGCCCGCCGAACGTCATGATCTCGGAGGCGAGGAACCACCAGATGGCGAGCTTCCCGGAGGGGATGCGCGCGCCGGGCGCCGCGGCCGTGGCAGTCGTCATGCCCGATCCTGCGGGAGGAAGTCGGCCGCCGCGCCCGGGACGCTGTAGTCGTACGGCCAGCGCCGGACGACGGGCACGTTGGCGAAGTTCGCGTGCGGCGGCGGCGAGGACGTCGACCATTCGAGCGTGTTCGCCGACCACGGGTTGTCGGGCGCGGGGGCGCCGAAGCGGAGGCTCCCGAAGAAGTTCAGGACGAACGGGATCTGGCCCAGGAGGAGCGCGATCGCCGCGATCGTCACGAACTCGTTCACCGGCGCGAGCGGCTTCAGGAAGTCGTACTGCAGCGGGTTGTAGATCCGCCGCATGTGCCCGCCGATCCCGAGGAGGAACATCGGGATGAACGCCGCGTTGAAGGCGACGAACGTGAGCCAGAAGTGCAGCTTCCCGAGCGCCTCGTTCATCATCCGCCCGAATATCTTCGGGTACCAGAAGTAGATTCCGGCGAAGCCGCCGAAGAAGACGGTCGGGAAGAGCGTGTAGTGGAAGTGCGCCACCACGAAGTACGTGCCGTGGATGAAGATGTCGACGGCGGCGGATCCGTTGAAGATGCCCGTGACGCCGCCGACGAGGAACGTGACGAGGAAGCCGAGCGTGAAGAGCATGGGCGTGGGGAACACGAGCGACGCGCCCCAGAGCGTCGCGATCATGGCGAAGACGATGACCGCGAACGGCACCGAGATGAGGATCGTCGTGATGCTGAACGGCGTCGCGAGCCGCGGGTCGATCCCCGCGATGAACATGTGGTGCGCCCAGACGACGAAGCTGAGCACGCCCGCGATGATCGTCGAGTAGATGATCGCCCGGTACCCGAAGACCGGCTTCCGGGCGAAGACCGGGAGGATCTCGAGGACGGCGCCCACGCCGGGCAGGAGCACGACGTACACCTCCGGGTGTCCGAAGAACCAGAAGAGGTGCTGCCAGAGGAGCGGGTCGCCGCCGCGGTGCGGGAGGAAGAACCCCGTCCCGATCGTCCGGTCGAGGAGGAGCATGACGGCGCCCGCGATGAGCGGCCCGACCGACAGGAGGAACATCACCGCCGCCGTCAGCTGCATCCACACCATGAGCGGCAGGCGGAAGAAGCCGAGCCCGGGCGCGCGCATGTTGATCGCCGTCGTGAGGAAGTTGACCCCGCCCATGAGGAAGGAGGCGAACTCCAGCGCGAGCGCGAGGATCCAGAGGTTCAGCCCCCACTCGACCCCCGTGTACTCCGCGCTCGCGGAGAGCGGCGGATACCCCGTCCAGCCCGCGGCCGCGGGCCCGCCCGGCACGAAGAATGACGACACGAGGACCAGGGAGGCCGTGAAGATCGTCCAGAACGACATCATGTTCAGGCGCGGCAGCGCCATGTCGTCGGCACCGATCATCAGCGGGAGGAGGAAGTTCCCGAGCCCGCCGAGGAGGATCGGCATGGCGACGAAGAACACCATGATCGTGCCGTGCATCGTCACGAGCTGGTTGTAGAAGCTCGGGTCGAGGTGCCCGTCGCTCATCGCCGGCTCGGGAACCCAGCTCGTGAGCGGGATCTGCGACTCGGGCCATGCGAGCTGCCAGCGGATCACGTACGCGCTCGCGCCGCCGACGAGTGCCATGCAGAGGCCGAGGATCAGGTACTGCCGCCCGATCACCTTGTGGTCGGTCGAGAAGACGTACCGGCGCCAGAAGCCCGGCGCCTCGAGCGCGTGCGGGGTCGCGAGCGCGGGCTGGCTCATGAGCCGGCGTGCTCCCGGACCCAGCGCTCCCAGTCCTCCGGCGTGTCGACCACGAACCGGCCGCGCATCGTGTAGTGCCCGAACCCGCAGAGCTCGGCGCACGCGAGCTCGTACGTGCCGGTCTTCGTCGCGTTGAACCAGAGGTCGATGGCGCGCCCGGGCACCGCGTCCTGCTTGAGGCGCGTGTTCGGGAGGAAGAAGCTGTGCACGACGTCCTCCGACCGGAGCGTGATCCGGATGTCCTTCCCGCGCGGGACGCGGAGCTCGCTGTTGAGCGTGAAGTCGTCGGGCGTACCGAGCTGGCCGTCGGGGCCCGGGTACGTGACCATCCACTCGAACTGCTTGGCGGTCACCGCGAGCCGGACGTCACCCGCCGGGATGTGCACCTTGACGGCGTCCCAGACCCGCGCGCCCGCCGCGTCGATGCCGAGGTCGAGCAGGAGGACGATCGCCGCCGGGACGAGGATCCACGCGAGCTCCCGCCAGCGGTCGCCGCGGACGTGCGCGGCCCGCGCCCCGGCGCGTCGGCGGTAGCGGATGACGAAGTACACGATCGCCGCCTGCGCGAGCACGAACCAGAACATCACGATGTAGTAGATGAGGTAGAAGACCCGGTCGACGTCCGCCCCGTACGTCGAGATGTTCTCCGGAAACCAGCCGTTCAATCGCCTCTCCTCGAGCGCGCAGGTACTCCCGCCGTGCGCGCTCGCGACGGCAGGTCCAAGAAGAGTGCCAACGCGCCGGACGGTGTGGACGGCGTTCCCGGTCCCATTCCTGCGGATCGCCGTCACCGGGCATTCCCACGCGTGCGACACCGGGGCTCCGTCATCCCGGAGCGCGCGCGGGCACGGATCGTGAATCCCCGACGGGCGTGCCCCAGATGATCCACACCATCCCGCGCGCGGCGCTCCCCGAGAACGGCGTCGTCGGCTTCGAGGTGGCGGGGAATCGCTACCTGGTGGCCGACGTCGACGGCGACGTGCAGGCGTTCCTCGTCGCCGGGCCGTCGGCCGCGCGGGCAGATCGGGCCGCCGTCGCCGAAGGGCGCGTCCGCTGCCCGCTCCACGGCTGGCCCATCGACCCGGTCGAGGGCGGCTGCGGCGCGTCGAGCCGCTGCCGGTACGAGCCGCTCCCGGTCGAGGTCGACGGTGACCAGGTGCGCGTCGGCCTCCCCGGCGTCTGACGTCAGTAGCCCGGCGCGCCCGAGACGCCGTCCGCGAGATACCCGCGCACCGTGTCCCGCGCGAAGGCCGTCCCCGGCCCGGGCTCCCACGGCGCGCCGTCGGCGAGGCGCTCCGCGTACTCGAAGAGCGGCGTGAAGAGCTGGCCCTGGTCCGCCGGCGCGCGGAG
>CAZLYE010000461.1:0-2943 GCA_964562865.1 uncultured Binatia bacterium (SeqCode)
GACGACGACGGCTTTCGCGACGGGGCGGCGCGCGCGTGCGAAAGGGCACGCCGCTTGGAGGTGATCCCCGGGATGCGCAGCGCGTATCGAAAGCTACCGGAGGGCGTCCGTCGCTGCCTCCGGCCATTGAACCTCCTCGACGAGGTCGCGTCGTTTCTTCCCGCAAGCGTCCGCCCGCGCGCGCACGGCGCGGCGGAGGCGATGCGCCGCCTCGGACGCGTGGCGCGGATCCGCTACCCCGTCCGGCGCCTCGAGGGCACGGTGCACGGCTCGGGACGGTCGCTCACGTGTCTCGTCGCGAGCGACGAGCTCTCCGCCCGCTACTGGACGACGACGGTGTTCGCCGAGCCGCCGCGCGAGACGATCGTCGGCCACGTCGGCGCGCTCGCGGTGGGCGCCGCCTGCCGCCGCCTCGCACCCGCGGCGGACCTGTCGCTCTGGCAGGCGCCGTGGCCCGTCTCGGGGCTCGTCCGGGGGCCGCGTATCCCGAGCTGGCTCCCGCTCTGGCTCGCGACCGACCGGCCGTTCGAGCAGCTCGTCGCCGGCGACCGGAGCGGTCGGTCCGCGCGGAAGAACGAGGTGCGACGCATCGAGCGCCTCGGCCTCACGGCCCGCGTCACGACGGAGGCGCCGGCGTACGAGGCCTTCCGGCGCGAGCTCTACGAGCCGTACGTGCAGCAGCGGTTCGGCGACCTCCTCGTCACGCTGCCCCCGCAGGCGTTCGCGCACGCGCGCCGGAACGGGTGGCTGCTCCTCACGGAGCACGAGGGGCGCCGGGTGGCGGGCTCCATCATCGAGCTCTGGGGCGACCACCCGCGCATCCTCGCGTTCGGCGTGGAGCCGAACAGCGCGATCGCTCCCGGGACGCTGCTCGAGGCGTGCTACCACCAGGCGATCCGCTTCGCGGTGGAGCGCGGCTTCCGGCGCCTGTCGCTCGGCGCCTGCCGGCCCGTCCTCACGGACGGCGTGCTGCGCTACAAGCGGAAGTGGGGCGGCACGCTCGGGGCACCGACGACGTGGGACGCGTTCCTCCTCCGCTACCGCAACACGCCGGCGGTGCGTGCCGCGCTCACCCACGTGCCGCTCGTCGTCGACCGGGGCGACGGACATCTCGCCGCGCTGGTCGGCGCGCGCGGCGAGGCGGGCGACGATCTCGCCGCGCACCTCCGGCGGATCGAGGTTCCGGGTCTCTGCGAGCTCGCCTGTCTGGTCGAGGAGTCGGTCGCCGTCCCGAGCGACGTCGAGTCGCGACACGCGCCGCTGCGCATCGTCCCGCCGGGCGAGGTGTGGCCTGCCGGCGCGGTCGCAGGATGATCGTATCCGCCATCTCCCCCGCCGTCGCCCCTCCCGCAATGGCCGTTTCGCGTCTCGTCTGGCAGGTGAAGGACCGGAGCGACCTGCTCGGCGCCCTCGTGATCGACGAGCTCGTGGCGGCGCGGGCGTGTGGTGGTATCCGGATCGCTCCCACCGTGACGGCGCCCGAGCTCCGCGAGCTCGCGGGCGTGATGACGCTCAAGTTCGCGTTCTTCGGCATCGCGTGCGGCGGCGCGAAGGCGGGCCTGATCGTCCCCACCGAGGCGACGCCCCAGGAGCGCGAGGCGCGTACGCGCGCGTTCGGCGCCGCGCTCGCCCCGCTCGTCCGCCCGGGCACGTACGTACCCGGCACGGACCTCGGCTGCGGGGAGCGCGACCTCTGGACCGTGCTCGCCGGCGCTGGTCTCCCGCCGGCCCTCCCGCCGGCGCGGAGCCTGGTCGAGACGGGGGCGACGGCGCGCTGCTCGGGACGGTCGGCGGCCATCGCGGCCATCGCGGCCCTCGGCGGACGCGCCGAGGGGGCGACGCTCTCGGTGCTCGGCTACGGCCGGGTGGGGGCCGCGCTCGCGGCGCGGTTCGTCGCCGCGGGCGGACGGCTGGTCGCCGTGTCGACGGCGCGCGGGGCGGTCGTCGATCCGACGGGACTCGACGTCGCGTGCCTCGAGCACGCGCGCGCGCTCTACGGCGAGGACGCGCCGCTCCATCACCCGCGCGGCCGGCGCGTCGCGCCCGCGGACGTGCTCGACGTCCCCGCCGACGTGCTGGCCCCGTGCGCCACGACTGCGATGCTCGACGCGACGAGCTGGCGGCGCGCCCGCTGCCGGGTCGTCGCACCGGGCGCGAACGCCGCGGTGACGCCGGAGGCGGAGACGGGGCTGCAGGCGGCGGGCGTGATCGTCGTGCCGGATTTCGTGGCGAATGCGGGTGGGATCCTCGCGAGCCACTTCTGGCCGCTCGAGCTGCCGCCGGCGGCGACGCGAGCGCTCGAGCGCCGCTTCCGGGCGATCGTGGATGCGCTCCTCGCACGGGCGGCGACGGAGGGCACGCCACCGGCAGACGTGGCGCGGCGCCTCGCCCGGCAGAGCCTCGAGCGGCTCGTCACCGACCCTCGGCCGGCCGTGCGCCACGAGCGACTCATCGCGCGCCTCGCGCGGAGCCGCGTCCGTCGCGTCGTCCCCGATGCGGTGGTCACGCTGCTCGTGTCGCACGTCGCGCGCCGACTCGGCCCCGCGCCGACGTAGCTTGTCCGTGTGGAGACCCGATGGTAGACCTCGCGCCGGAGGACCGGGCATGGCGATCGTCCTGCGCGTCAACCTGTCGACGGGCGACATCCGCACCGAGCCCGTCCCGGCCGACGTGGTGGAGCGCTACGTCGGCGGGCGCGGGGTGGGGACGAAGCTGCTCCTCGACCACGGCGATCCCACGGTCGACGCGTACGATCCCCGCAATCCGCTCGTCTTCGCGACCGGCCCGGTGACCGGAACGTTCGCGCCGACCGGCGGCCGCTACATGGTGGTGACCAAGTCGCCGCTCACCGGCGCCGTTGCCTGCTCGAACTCGGGAGGCTACTGGGGTCCGGCGCTGCGCTACGCCGGGTACGACTACCTGATGGTCGAGGGCGCCGCGCGC
>CAZLYE010000462.1:0-7613 GCA_964562865.1 uncultured Binatia bacterium (SeqCode)
CGCGTGCTGCGCCCGGGGGGCCGCGGGATCCTTCACTGCGCCAACCTGCTCACGACCATCGGCTGGTCGAAGTTCGTCGCCGAGGCTCCCCACCAGCGGGGGGGAAGGCCACAGGTCGGGCGCTTCGTGTTCCTCGTCCCCGCGATGGCCGAGCGACTGTGCAGCGGTGCCGGCCTCGTCCCGGAGCGCATCGACGGGGACGTGAACGGCCGGGATTTCGTGGTCGTCTACCAGCGGCGCGCATAGCGCGGCGCAAGCGCACCGGCGCGCGACGTCACGAACGTGCCTTGACGCCTCCTTCCGCACGGGGGTATCGAGCGGTGGAGCAATGAAAGGTGCCCTCGCTCGCCTCGGTGAGCTGACCGAAACCCTGCGCCGCCGGATCGCGCCAGACCTGCGTCCGCGCGACGCCCAGCTCAACGTCTACAACCTGCAGCAGATGCGCGCGCAACCCCCGCTCCGCTTCGACTACGTCCGCTTCGACTCGAACAACGACTGCAACGTCCACTGCGTCTACTGCCACAACCACCGCTCGAAGGATCTCGTCGACACCGAGGCCTTCCGTACCTTTCTCGACGAGAACGTGCTCACCATCGCCAACTTCCAGGTCGGTTGCATCATGGAGCCGACGCTCGACGCGCGGATGTGCGACCTCATGCTGCTCGTGGCCGGGTCACGCGCGCGGCCGACCGACAGCTTCCTCCTCCAGACGAACGGCATCCTGCTCCACCGCCACGATCACGCGAAGCTCCACGACGCCGGCCTCACACACGTCTCCGTCTCCATCGACTCCGCGGATCCGGCGACGCACAAGCTCCTCCGGGGCGGAACCAGCATGGCGAAGGTGTCCGCGAACCTCGCGGCGTTCGGGAAGTCGTGCCCGGGGGCCGAGATCCAGTTCATCACGACGGTCACGCGGGTGAACGTCGCGGAGATGGAGGCGCTCGTGGCCTTCGGCCTCGACCTGGGGGCGCGGCGCTTCGTGCTGCGGGAGATGTTCTACATGCCCGAGAACGACGTGGTGGACCATGCCCGGATGCCGGCGCTCCTGCTGCAGCCGGGCGAGTTCGCGAGCATGCGCGAACGGGTCCTCGCGCGCTTCGGGGACCGGGCGACCTTCGAGTTCGCCGACAATCCCACCCTCGACGAGCGTGGCCGGCGGATGAAGGCCGACTCCTTCCGTTGACACGCGGTTCACGCCGACCGCGAACCGCCTCCGGCCGCCACGAGCGACCGGTACAGCTCCAGGTGCTCCGCCGCGTTCTCCTCCACCGACGGCACCCGCGGCGCACGCGCCGCCAGACGCTCCCGTAGTCCCGGCTCGTCCAGCAGCCGTCGGAGCTGCGCGGCCAGGTCCGCCGCGTCTCCCGGCGTGAAGAGAAGCCCGTCGACGTCGTGCCGGACCGCCTCCGCCATCCCACCGTGCCCCGCGGCGACGACCGGCACCCGAGCGATGAACGCCTCCCGCATGACGATCGGTGCGCACTCGTACCAGAGCGACGGCACGACCACGACGTCGAGCCCGGACAGGAGCCGGCCGACGTCCGTGGGGTCGTAGCGGCCGTGGAAGCGGATCGTCCCCGGAATCCCGGCCGCGGCCGCCTTCAGGCGGTCGAGGTAGCCGGTGTCGCCGTGGAACGGCACCGAGGTCCCGTGGATGTCGAGCGTCGCGTCGGGCCGGCCGAGCAGGCGGTACGCCTCGAGGAGGAGGTGCGGACCCTTCGACGGGAGCACCACGCCGAGGAACCCGATCCGGAGCGTGACCCCGCGACGCGCCTCGGCCCGGCCGGCGTCGCCGTGGGGCAGGCCGAGCGGCACGACGCGCAGGCGTGCGGGGTCGACGCCGTAGCGGCGATACATTTCGCCATGGAACTTCGCCGGCGTGACGATCGCATCGGGCAGCGCGAGGAGCCGGTGCATCTCCTCGTCGTACTCGCGGAGGATGCGGAGCCCGCGACGCCGCGTCGGCGGCCGCAGACGGCGGAGCCAGCGCCCGAGGGGCGAGCGCAGCGACCGCACCTCGTAGTTCTGCGGCTTGAGGCACGGCACGCAGAGGTTCCGGTCGATCTCGTGGCACACCTTGAGGCCGTCGCGGATGCGCTGTCCGCGCGGGCAGCCGAACCAGTAGTCGTGGAGGCCGAGCACGAGCGGGATCCCGCGACGCTTCGTGCGCTCCAGCATCCCGACGGAGAGCCCGATCAGGTGATGGACGTGGACGACGTCGGGGCGCCAGCGCTCGACGATCTCGTCGAAGAGCTGGTCGATCCGCTCGTTCCGGTACGTGGACGCGAAGCTGGTGACGTCGCGGAAGCAGTTGTTGAGGCGCCAGACCGTCAGGCGGCCCTGCCGGCGCTCGTCGAGCGCATAGTCCGGCTTCGAAGTATCCGCCTGCCGGGTGAGGACGGCGACGTCGTGGTCCACCGCGAGCGCGGACGCCAGCTGGTGGGCGTGCAGCTCCACGCCTCCGAGCGACTCGGGGAGGAAGGCGTGGACGACGAAGAGGACGCGCATCAGCCGGCGCGGACCATCCGGTCGATCCACGACCACGGCGGCACCGGCCGCTCGTTCGACCGTGCGCCGAGCCATTGCGCCGAGGTCTGCGAGAGCGTCCACGGGATGGCGTAGAGCCGCCAGTAGAGCCGGCGCGTCGCCGGCAGCGGGACGGTCCGCCAGAGCGATCCCACGCCGCCGACCGTGCAGCGGAGGACGTGGCGGAGCGTCGGCACCTGCCGCATCCCGAGCAGGCGGTTCAGGTTCCGGTGGTCCGCGTACACGCGCTGGAAGTCGCGCCAGAGCGAATCGTCGTGCGAGTGGAGCACGCGCGCGGCCGGTTCGTACACGATCGCGTGGCCCGCGCGCATCACGCGGAGGCCCCAGTCGACGTCCTCGCCGAACTCGACCCGCGAGAACGGGATCGACTCCCACACGCGCTTCCGCAGGCACGAGTTGACGTCGTCGAACGCGGCGGCCCCGAGCTTCTCGAGGGGCGAGAGCCTCTCGAATGCCTCGCGGTCCGTGATCCGCTGCACGACACGCGTCGCGCGCGTCGCGGCCCAGCCCTCGAGGCGCCAGCGGAGGTACGGGTTCACCGTCGTGTCGCGGAGCACCTGGCGGCCGTAGGCGCCCGCCGCCTCGGGCATCGACTCGAGCGCGCCCACCAGGTTGCGAAGCCAGTCCGTCCCGAGCGGCACCGCGTCCTGCGTGAGGAGCGCGACGAACTCCCCCTGCGCGGCGCGGATCGCCTCGTTCCGCGTCAGCCCGTGGTTGAACGTGCCGGGCGTGATCTGGAGGAGGCGGACGTCCATCTCGCGGCAGTGACGGAGGGTGTCGTCCGTCGACCCGGAGTCGATGCAGACGATCTCGAACGGGCGGTCGAGCTCCTGGCGGCGGACCGCCTCGAGGCACCTCCGGAACTCCGCCCCGCCGTTGAGGGTCGGGATGACGACCGAGACGGTGCGTCTGGCGGTGGTCACGACGCCCGCAGCTCCCGGTAGATGGCCTCGATCTCCTCGACGTGCGCCTGCATCGTCTTCGGCGGGACGATCTCCCGCTCCCAGCGCGCCACGCGGCCGGGATCCTCCGTCACCTCCCGCAGGCAGGCGGCGAGCGCCGCGGCGTCGCCCGCGGGGAAGGTGCGCCCGTCGACGCCGTCCCGGACGAACTCCGGGATGCCCCCGATCGCCGCCCCGATCACCGGCACGCGCGCCGCGCGCGCCTCGTGGATCGACAGCGGCGAGTTCTCGAACCAGATCGACGGCACGACGAGGACGTCCACGTCGGCGAGCGCCCGCCAGCGGTCGGCGTACGGGACCGCGCCTCGCCAGCGGACGCCGGGATGCCGCGCGCGCCGCTGGAGATCCGCCGCGTACTCCGGCTCCGCGGGAAAGCCGAAGACGTGGAGCTCGGCGGCGCCGTGGGGCAGCGTCTCGAACGCGTCGATCAGGACGTGGAGGCCCTTGTCGCGGATCAGCGCCCCGAGGAAGCCGAAGCGGACGGGATCGTGCCGGCGCCGCGCGCGCAGCTCGGGCGGCGGGCCGTCGGTCCCGAGGTCGCAGACCGCGATGCGGCCCGCGTCGATGCCGTTCCGGCCGTAGACGTCGCGGAGGAAGCGCGACGGCGCGAGGATGCGATCCGCGCTCAGGAGGAGCCGCCGCAGGTACGCGTAGCGGTAGAGGTTGAAGGCGACGGACGCGGGGTTGAGCCGCGACCGCAGCAGCGGCGACCCGCCCAGGCAGACGGCGCAGTTCCAGCCGTGCGCGGGGCCCGCGCACAGCGCGCCGTTCCGGCGCTTCAGCTTCACGCGGTGGCAGAGGAACCAGTAGTCGTGGAGCGTCACCACGACCGGGATGTCGCGCTCCCGGCACTCCCGGATCACGTCGGCCGAGAGGTGCAGCAGATGCTGGACGTGCACGATCTCGGGACGCGTCCGCTCGAGGACATCGCGCAGCGTGCTCCGCGCGTCGGGGTTGTCGAAGCGGTCGAAGAAGCCCGCCGCCGCGCCGAGCCATCGATAGGACCGTGTGGCAGGGATGCCGTCGACGACGAGCGTCGTGTCGCCGTCGCGGTGGACCCGGGTGCCGAGGTCCTCGCGGAAGGACGCCCCCGTCACCACCCGGACGGCGTGCCCCCGCCGGGCGAGCCCGACGGAGAGGTCCGCGCAGTAGATCTCGGTCCCGCCGGCGTGGTGCGGGAGGAACTGGTGGACGATCTGCAGCACGCGGAGACCGCCGGCGACCGGCGGTGCGACGGGGACGCTCCGGAGCCGCTCGAGCTCGCGCACGAGACCCTCCATCACCTGGAGCGGCTTCTCGAGCGGCGGCGGGACCGGGATCGTCGCGCCGTCGGCCGGACGGCCCTTCACGACGAACTGGAACGCCGCCGCCTCGGGCGCGGCGAAGAGCTCGCGCAGCTCGCGCGTGTACGCGACGCCCGCGCGGCGGAGATAGTCCGCGATCACGGTGTCCGCGATCTCGTTGGTCGTGAGGTCCCAGGCCTCCGCGGCCACGCCGCACGACGCGAGCAGCTCCTCCACGCCGTCCCGCGTGAAGAAGTGGAGGTGGGTCGCGTCGAGGATGCCGACCGGCTCGCGCCGGAACGAGCCGAGGAGCAGCTCCAGACGGACCGACACGTGCGCGACGTTCGGGATAGACGCGACGATGAAGCCCCCGGGCGCCAGGAGCGGCAGGGCGCGGCGGAGGACCGCCGCCGGATCGCGGAGGTGCTCCAGCACGTCGGCGAAGACGATCGCGTCGAAGCGTGTCGCGCCGAGGTCGTCCGCCCAGCCCGGCTGCTCGAGGTCCCGCTCGAGAACCCGCTCGCAGTGCGTGCGCGCGCGGGCCGCATCCCCGGCGTCCTGCTCGATGCCCGTCACCCGGCATCCCTGCGCGCGGAGCACCTCGGCGAGGTAGCCGTGCGCGCACCCGACGTCGAGCACCGTGCGGTCGTGGCCGACCAGCCGGGCGATCTTCGTGATCGCCGAGTTCTCGTTCGAGAGGTCCGCGGTGAGATGGCTGTACTGCGACACGGGGTGGAAGCCCGATCCAGAGGCTAACGCGCGGGACCGCGCACGAGCAAGCCGATCACGGGCGGACGGTCACTCGCGACGGGGCGACGGGCTCCTCCTTCTGCTCGAAGCTCGACGCATCCACCACGGTGAACCCCTCGACGGTGATCGTGGCCGACCCGGGGGCCACACCGCGCAGCGTGAAGCGGTAGAGCGGCGCCGTGGGCCTGAACGCCCGGCCTCCCGTCATCGCGAGCCCGGGCACCTCGAGGATCCCCGGGCCGCGTCGGATCGGGACCTCGAGCGCGTTCCCGCCGTCGAGGACGCTCGCATAGCGTGGCTCCGCGGCATCGATCGCGACGACGGCGTCGTCGAAGCGCAGCCGGAACGCCACCGCGGCAACGCTCTGCTCGTGGTTCATGAGCGTCAGCTCCTGCCGGTCGCCGGCGCGCAGCGTGACCTCGCCCGGCAGGAGCTCCGCGCCGTGCTGGGCGCCGCCGTCCCAGCGCAGCAGCCAGACGATGCCGACGAGCAGGAGGACGGCGAGCGCGCGGGAGAGCCAGCGGAGCATCACGGCGTCGAGCGGACGTCGCCGATCAGGGTGAAGTAGCCGTTGCCAGGGTTCATCGTGTGCTGCCGGAACTGGATCTGGAGATGGGGGCTGCGGAGCGGGTGCGTCGCGTCGAACCAGCGGCTCACGTCGATCACCTGCGTCTCGAATTCCGCGCCGGCGCCTGTGTTCGGATGCTCGTTCCGGAGCGGGACGTCGACCAGGATGTCGTCGGGCGACGGCGCCCACGGCGTGCGGGTCTCGCGCAGGACCCGGACCCGGCCCGCGACCTGCGGCGTCTCCGACAGCACGGCGATCGTGAGCCGCGGCCCGCGGGGAATGAACGGCCGCGACGTCGCGACGCCCTCGGATTCCGGGTTGCCGCTCCGGCCGGATCGCACGAGGAGGCTCAGCGGGCCCGGAAACGCGACCAGGTCCGAGCCCGGGACGGCGGAGATCACGACGCCTCGCGGGACGATGGCCGCGACCCCGCCGCGCACGCTGTGGTCGACGAAGCCGAACGTGAAGTCCTGGAGCTCGTCCGTGTCGAGCCCCCAGCGGAACGACGCGCCGAAGAGCGCGAGGTCGCGGAGGTCGACGCGGCCGTCGCCGTTGAAGTCGCACTGCGCATCGTACGGGCCGCCGATGGCGCTCGTCATGCGTGCGATGTCCGCCTCGTCCGTGAAGCCGTCGCGGTTCACGTCGATCGCGCAGCGGTCGCCGACGCCGTCGCCGTCGCGGTCGGCCTGGTCGTCGTTGTCGACGTACGGGCAGTTGTCGCAGGCGTCGCCCACCCGGTCGCCGTCGTTGTTCTGCTGGTCGGGGTTCGGGACGTCGGGACAGTTGTCGAGGACGTCGGCGACGCCGTCCCCGTCGCGGTCGGCGACCGGGGCCGACGGGCCGGCGCGGAGGTCCGTCACGAGTGTCAGATGTCCGCGGCGCGGCTCGAGGCTCTCCTGGCGGATCTGGATCTTCACGGGGCGGTCGGGCCCCCCGGGGAACGGCACGCGGACCGTCGTGAAGTGCGCGTCGGGTCCGACGCCCGGCCTCTCGACGGGCAGGGTGACGCGTTGCTGGACTCCGTCCCCGGGCTCGTAGAGGTCGGCGGCGGGATCGAGGAAGAGGAGCTCCACGCGGACCCCGGCTGCCTCGGAGAGTATCGCGAGCGTCAGCTCGGGCGTCCCCGGCACGAAGGGCACGCTCGTCAGGATGCTGACCGATCCCTTGCGCCCGGTGCCCTGGAACCGCGCCGCGAAGCTCCCTGGTCCGTTCGGGAAGGGCGTCGCCGCGCACTTCGGGTCCCAGCAGAAGTCCCTGCCCTGGCGCACCACCTCCACGGTGCCGTAGTGCTCGCCGTCGGCCCGGAAGCCGCGGAGGTCGCCGCTCGCGAAGTCGCCGTTCCGGATGCCGGTCGGAAAGAGGCTCGCTCCGGCCGCGCCGGCGAGGAGCGCGCCGACGAGAAGCGCCGGCGCGGCGATCGCGGTTCGCCGGTTCACGGGACGACGCGCTCGAGCACCTTGAAGGGCGGGAACGCCTGCGTCTGGCGGAAGTGCAGCCGGA
>CAZLYE010000463.1:0-10250 GCA_964562865.1 uncultured Binatia bacterium (SeqCode)
ATCTGACCACCGACGTTTTCTGCCAGCTCATGCGCACGGTCGAGCCGGGCCTGGCGATCTACTACTACAGCTCGATCGACGCGATCGAGCACCAGTACTTCAAGTTCTACGCGCCCGAGGGCTTCTCAGGTCTCTCCCCCGAGAGCATCGCCGAGTACCGCGACGCGATCCCGCGCGTCTACGAGGAGACGGACCGGATGCTCGCGCGGATGCTCGGCTGGCTCGCGCCCGGTGCCGACGTGATCATCGTGTCGGACCACGGCCAGCGGGCGGTCAAGCACGAGGGACAGCGCTGGTACCGCATCAGGACCACGAAGGTCCTCGACGAGCTCGCGGTCGACGACAAGGTGCGCGCGACCAACATGGGGAACGAGGTGTACCTGCGCCCGGCCGGCTCCCCGGCCGACTTCGCCACGGCGCTGGCGGCCATCCGCTCCGTCGTGACCGTCGGCGACGGCCAGCCGCTGTTCCTGCTGAGCGAGCGGCCGTCCGGCGAGGCGCTGCTCCGGGTGAGCCCGCGGCTCGCCGAGGGTGAGACGAAGACCGCGAGGCTCGGCGAGCACGTGGTTCCCTTCTCGGAGCTGTTCGACGCGAGCGAGCGTATCTCCGGCGAGCACACGGAGACCGCGATGGTGCTCCTCTTGGGGCCCGACGTGGCGCCCGGAACGGTCATCCCGCGCGGCAGCGTGCTCGACATCGCGCCGACGACGCTCGCACTCCTCGGGCTCCCCGTGGCGCGTGACATGGAGGGAAAGGTGCTCGCCGCGGCGCTCCGTCCGGGCGTGCTGGACCGGCTCGCCGTCACGTACGTCGACACCTACGGCGCGCCGGAGGGCGCGAGGAAGATCGGCGGGGACATCGGAGGGCACAAGCTCGATCAGCTGAAGGCGCTCGGGTACGTCGAGTGAGGCCCCGGGGGCGCTACCGGCCGACGTAGCCGAGCGCTCTGAGAGCCTTCTGGACGTTCGGGTCGATGGGCGCCGCCGCCTCCGAGCTGGCTCGCAGGTCGCGTTCGAGCGTCTGATGGCGATCGAGGAGCCAGGCCTGCCGCTCGGCGAGCGGGCTCGGCGGAGGGAGCGGGATGGGGTTCGTCTCGGAGGGATCGTGCTCGACGTCGAAGACGGCGCCGCCCCCGTCCGCGGAGAGGACGAGCTTCTGGGCGCCTTCGTAGAGCGCGACCTGGTAGCCTCGCGGGCCGTCCTCCGCCGTGCGTGGATCCGTGTAGAACTCGGCCAGGATCGGATGGTGCACGCGATCGAACGGCTCACCGTCCAGGTCGGGCGGGACGTCGAACCCGAGCGCGGCGCCGATCGTGGGGAAGACGTCGACCAGCTGGACGCGTCCTGCACGTCGTCCGGTGTGCGCCGACGATGGGTACTTCACGAGGAGCGGGATTGAGAGCTCCGGCGCGTGGAGCGACTGGCCGTGGCCGACGATGCGGTTCTCGCCGAGCGATTCGCCGTGGTCCGCGGTGACGATGATGAGGGAGCGGTCGTAGAGGTCGAGCGCACGCAGGCCGTCGAACAGGGCGCCGAGCGCGTGGTCGAGG
The DNA here is from genome assembly GCA_964562865.1 of uncultured Binatia bacterium (SeqCode). GTDB lineage: Bacteria > Desulfobacterota > Binatia > DP-6 > DP-6 > CAZLYE01. Next base: position 1,550 of record CAZLYE010000463.1, read on the forward strand.
GCCGCGACCTGGCTGTCGTAGAGGTCCACCAGGCGTCGCAGCTCGGGTCCGAGCGAACGGGGGCGAAGGCGCGTCGCCGGCTCCTCGCGCTCCGCGGCGAAGGCGTCGTAGCCGCGGCCGGGCGCCGTCCACGGCCGATGGGGCTCCATGTAGTTGAGGGCGAGGAAGACCGCGTTCGACCGCCGGCCCGCGAGCCACGCGAGTGCCACGCGATTCACCTGCTCCGCCCGGCGATAGCTCCGCCAGTACCGTGACGCCCACGGCACCGGGGCGATGCGCCGGTCGACGAGCGAGAGCACGCGCGGCATGACGGGCGTGTTCGGGGCGGCCTCGTAGAAGGTGAAGCCCCGGTCGAGCCCGAACGCCGGGTCGAGGTAGCCGAAGTTCGCCATCACGGCGCCCGTGTCGTAGCCGTGATCGCGGAGCCACGCCGCGAGCGTCACGTGGCGCGCGTCGAGCGGGAGTCCGGGACGGAGCGCCCCCGGGGTGTCGTCGGCCGACAGCCAGTACGGACGGTCGGCGCCGTGGCGGAGAGGGAAGAGCCCCGTGAACAGGCTCGCATGCGACGGGAGCGTCCACGGCGACGGCGCGATGGCGTCGTCGAAGACCACCGCGCCCTCGGCGAACGCCTGGAGCGCGGGCGTGGTCGGGCGCGGGTAGCCGTACACGGAGAGATGGTCGACCCGGGTCGTGTCGAGGATGATCAGGACGACGGGCACCGCGGGATGGCTCTCCGTCGCCTGCGGATCGGCGCTCGCCGCGTGCGCGAACGACGCGACGTGCGGAGGAACGACGACGCGCGCGGCAGCCGTCCCGAGGGCGACGGCGGAGAGCGAGGCCACGACCGCGGTCGTGGCGCTGGCGAGGAGCGCGAGCGCGAGGCCGACGAGGTAGAGGACGCCCACGGCGGCCCGGAGCGTCGACGTCGCCGCGAGGATCGTGGGCGCCGTCAGCGGCACCTCGCTGGCGATGTCGCGGGCCGAGAGCGCGATCGACCAGAGCGCGAGCGAGCCGCATGCGTAGGCCGCATCGAACGCCCACGCGTCGGCGCGCGCTGCGCGTCGCCAGGCGAACGCGAGCAGGGCAGCCGCCAGGGCGAGGAGCGCGAGGAGCACGGCCGTGTCGCCGGTGTTCATGTGGAACGCGTAGCGGACGACGGGGAAGATCAGCACCACTCCGGGCAGGAACGCGAAGCCGTAGGACGCCCCGCGCCCCGCGCCGAAGCGGGACCGGCCGAGGAGGACCCACGCGCCGGCCCCGGCGGCGCCGATCGCCAGATAGGCCGCGAGCGCGACCAGCAGCACCCAGAGCGGCTCGGCGTCGGTGGGGGTGGGAGACGTGAGGATCTCGGCGAGCCAGAACGCGCCGGCGTTGATCAGCCAGGCGGTCGCGACGCTCCGGAAGGGACGCCCGGCCGTCGCCGAGGTGTGGACGTTCATGAGCCCGTGGCCGCGCCGCACGCCCAGCCGCGCACGAAGCGCACCGTCTCGGCGGCCACGATGGCGTGGCCCGCGTCGGCGAAGTGGCCGTCGTTGGGGATGTAGACCTGGTCCATGGGGAGCTTCGAGTCCCGAATCGGCTGGGCGAGCCGCAGGCAGGACATCGCCAGGCGATCGCAGACCGTGTCCATCCGCTTGAGCGACTGCTGGAAGTCCCACGAGCCGTCGGGGCCAGGCGGCCGCGGTCCGTCGTTCAGCACCTCCTCCTGGTTCGGGATGATCACCACGGCGAAGCGCGCGAAGGCCTGCTCGCTCACGCGGCGCGTCTCGGCGAGCAGAGCCTCCGTGAGGCGCCAGGCGCGCTCGAGCGCGGGGGACGGCGGCACGCGATAGCGATTGTCCTGGACCGCCCGCAGCGCCGCGCGCTGGCCGGTCGCGTCCTGGCCGACCTGCTCCTGCATGAGGTGCAGCACCTGCATGGCGCGATCGACGGCGGCGAGCGTCTTGATGCGGTCGCGAACGAAGAGATAGAGCCGCGAGTGGTGCCGCAGCCACTGCTTCACGGCGTCGTCGCGCACCGTGAAGGGAAGGCGGACCAGCCGGCCGTCGTCACCGAGCGCGAAGTGGAGCCGGTTCGGCTCGACGTCCAGCTCCTTGCTGTTGTCGTAGACGTCGTTGCTCCCGTAGAAGAAGAGGAGGACGAGGTCTGGCTGGAAGCGCAGCGCGCGGAGGCGGAGCGTCTCCAGCTCCTGTCCGGTCCCGAAACCGGCCACCCCGAAGTTGAGCACCTCGACGCGTCGCCCGGTTCCACAGTCCCGGTTCAGCTCCTGCTCGATGCGCGCGGCGAAGGTCCGTTCCTCCGGAAGCTGGAAGGCCTCGGCGAACGAGTCTCCGAGAACCGCGATGCGGTAGGTTCCGGGCGGCTTCTCGACCGTCCACTCGCGTCCGCGGTAGCCGTGGGAGTTCATCTCGACGTACTGCCAGCCGAGCGGCGAGACGGCCCATCCCCGCTTGCCCGGGATGTGAATCGCCCCGACGTCGGGATCGAGCTGGTAGAAGAAGTCGCCCTGCAGCCCGGTCACGCGCAGCACGACCTCCAGGACGAGTGCCACGACGAGGATCGACGCGGCCATGACCCCGAGCCCGAGGAGAAGGTCTCTTCGCTTCGCCAGCACGCTGCGGGAACGGAGCCGGCTCACGAGCGGGAGGGCTGTCTCGGAGCGGCCACGGCGGAGCGGGAGACTATGCCGCGGACGGCCGAGGGTCAACGCGTGTCTGCGCGTTCCGCACAGCGACGTTCAGGCCGTGACCATGATGACATCGGCAAGTGAGCGTGGTAGGGCAGCGCAGGTCCCGAGGCCCGGGGCCGCCGCGGACCACTTGCCCCATCCATGGAGCAGCCGTTCTTCTTCGAACCCGATGGGTTCCGTCTGTTTGCCATCGCGCACCGACCGGAGCAGGCCGCGGCCGCCGTCGCGGTCGTCGTCTGCCATCCCTACGGCGAGGAGAAGCAGCTCAGCTATCCGGTGCTCGTCCGCTTCGCGCGGATGCTCGAGCATGACGGGTTCCCGGTGCTGCGCTTCGACTGTCGCGGCCACGGCGACAGCCAGGGCGAGGTCGACGACGCCACGCTCGAGAGCCAGGTCGCCGAGACGCTGGCGGCCGGGCACAAGGCGCGCGAGCTGTTCGAGGTGCGGGAGGTCGTGCTCCTCGGGCTGCGCCTCGGCGCGTCGGTCGCGGTGCGCGCCGCGGAGCGCGAGCCGGCCATCGCGGGCCTCGTCCTCTGGTCGCCGATCGTCAAGGGCAGCCAGTACGTGGACGAGCTGATCCGCAAGCGGCTCTTCGCCGACATGCTCGCCAAGCGCCGGCCGTCCCGGGAGCAGGTCCTGAAGGAGCTCGCGGAGGAGGGACGTCTCGAGATCGAAGGAAACTTCCTCAGCCGGCGGATGAGCGACGAGATCTCCGGGATCGCTCTTCCGGCAGAGGTCGCGGCGTTCCGGCATCCGGTGCTCGTCAGCTGGATCAAGAGCGCCGCGCATCCCGCCACCGCCTGCGAGTCCCTCGTGCACGCGTACGAGTCGGTCGGGGCGCCGTGCACGTTCGAGCAAGCGGGTGAGCAGCCCTTCTGGGAGCGGAGCGCACTGTACGACCGGTACTTTCCCGCGGACCTGTTCGAGGTGACCCGTCGATGGATGCGAGAGCGCTGGCCACGGACGTGAACGCTCGGGTCGAGGAGCGGCCCCTCCGCATCGAGCGCGGCGGGAGGCGGCTCGTCGGGACCCTGCACGTGCCGGAGACGGGTCGCCGCGACGTGGGCGTCGTCTTCCTCAGCTCGGGGCTGCAGCACCGGGCGGGGCCGCATCGCATCTACATCCGGGCGGCGCGGCGGTTCGGCGCGCTCGGGCTCCTGTCGTTGCGCCTGGACCTGCCCGGGGTCGGCGACAGCGAGGATCTGGAGCTCGAGCAGACCTACGACTGCCATGATCCCGACACCGTCCCCTCTGCGACCGACCTGCTGTTCGAGAAGCACGGGGTGAAGCGCGTCGTGCTGCTCGGCCTCTGTTCCGGTGCACGGGTCGCCTTCAAGGCGGCGGCGCGCGATCGTCGGGTGGCCGGCGTGGTCGCATGGTCGGTCCCCATCATCAGCGGGCCGGTCAACATGCCGGTCGTGAAGGGCGGCGGCGCCTACATGGGCGGCACGAAGGCGAAGGCTCAGCTGCGCGAGTGGGCGCCGAAGCTCGTGAATCCCGCAGCGTGGTACCGGTACCTGCGGTCCGGCAAGACGCTCTCGGAGGGGTGGAGCATGATGCGCCGGGCTCTCAGCGGCCTCCTGCCCGAGCGAGTCCGCCCGAAGGCGCCCCGCCAGACCGACTTCTTCCGGTCGGTCGACATCTGTCTCGCGTCGCGCCGCGACCTCCTGTTCGTCTACGGCGACGACGACAAGATCGCCTGCGCGGAGTTCCGCGAGCGCTACCCGGACATCGCCGACGGCCGCTCACCGACCTGCGAGTACGTCGTCGTGCCGAACGGGGATCACACCTTCACCCGCGCCGCCGCGTCGGACGAGGTGATCGCCCGAACGGGCGACTGGCTGCTGCGGCACTACCGGGGCTGACGGCGGTCCGACGTCGCGACAGGTCAGGCGCCGCCGTGCCGGCGCTGGGCGCGCGCCTCCGCGATGCGTTGGGCGATCGCCCCGAGCGTACGGAAATTCTCCGCCACGAGCTCGTCGTCATCGAACTTGACGCCGAAGCGCTCGGTGATGAAGGCGAGGAGGGCGAAGAAGCCGGGCGGATCGATGATGCCGCCCTCGAGCAGCGCTGCGTCCGGCGCGATCGGACCGTGATGGTCGTTCCCGGGCAGCTCGTGCCGCACGAAGTGCTCGAGCTCTGCCACGGTACGGTGCAGCTCCGCCTCGCCCTGCTCGGGTGTGCGCGCGGCCTCGGTGGTGTCGGGTGCCGGCGCCCCGCCCCAGGTGCCGGTCGGGTCCCAGTCGCGGAAGTACGACTCGGGGAACTTCTCCGTGATGAGCATGATCGGGTGACCGCCGGCGATCACGCGATACGAGCGGAAGATCAGCGACGCGTCCTCCCCGATCGGGAAGTGGCGCGCGAGGGCGCCGGCCCGCTCGCGGCCGCAGTCGAGGATCTCCCGGAAGGTCTCGATCCGGCGCTCGAGGATGAGGAGCCCGATCGGCTTCTTGCTCTGGAGGAGGCCGTCGCGGACGCCCTCGTCCAGGCGATCGAGCGCGATCACGGACTCCGCGTAGATGAAGTTGACGAGGCTCATCCGCCCCTGCAGCAGGATGTTCCGGCGCAGGACGTGCTGGCCCCACGGGAGCTCGAGCGCGGAGATCGCGCGGTCGAGGACCGAGACCTCCTGGAAGAGCTTCACGACGTGGATGGACTCGCCGGAGAACGCCTCCAGGATCTCCGTGACGGTTCCGTCGGTCGTGAGGAGGATGCGCTGGAAGGCGCTCAGCGTGAGCGGGTTGATCGAGCGTCGCATGAGCGACTGCTCGAGGTCCCGGCGCATGAGCGGCGGGCGCGGCGTGGTGGCTCGGGTGCTGCGCTCCATCAGACGAGGTACTTCCGCAGGACCTTGCCGAGGGGGCTCTTCGGGATCTCGTCGCGGAACTCGACGTAGCGCGGGACCTTGTAGAGGGCGAGTCGATCCTGGCAGAGCCTCAGGAGCTCGTCCTTCTCGACGGTTCCCTCCGCGACGATCACGGCCTTGACGATCTCCTCGCCCGGCGCCCTGCCCGGGATCCCGACCACGACCGCCTCGCGCACCTTCGGGTGCGTGGCGAGGACGTCCTCGACCTCGACTGGGTCGACCTTGTTGCCCGCGACCTCGATGAAGAGCTTCTTGCGCCCCGTGAGCCAGAGCCGTCCGTCGGCGTCGAGGCGTCCGAGGTCGCCGGTGAAGAAGAAGCCGTCGCGGAAGACGTCGCGGTTGTGGTCGTCCATCTGGTAGTAGCCGCGCGTCATCGCGGGCGTGCTGATGGCGATCTCGCCGACCTCGCCGGCCGGGAGCGGACGCCGCTCCTCGTCCACGACCCGGATGCGGACGCGCTTCATGGGCCGGCCCACCGACGCGGCCGTCGACGTCGGGTCGGCGTCGAGATTGATGGTGAGCGAGCCGGCTTCGGTGCATCCGTAGAGCTGCCGCACCGGTACGCCGAACTTCCGGTGGAAGCTCTCGAAGGTCGACGGAGGCAGCGCGGTGCCGGCGGAGAAGCAGAGGCGGAGGGCCGAGAGGTCGGCGTCGTCGGAGACCTCGGCGAGCAGGCGGAAGACGAACGGCACTCCCGGGAACACCGTGGCGCGTCGCTGCTCGAGCACCTCGAGCGCGCGCTGGCGCTTCACGATGAAGGGGTTGGCGTCCTCGAGGATCACGAGCGAAGCCCCGCTGCACACGGCGGCGAGCAGGCAGTTGCCCTGCCCGTGGGTGTGGAAGAGCGGGATGGCGCAGAAGATCCGATCGTCCGGGCCAAGGCCGGTCGTCGCGACGAAGTTGACCGCCTCCCAGCGACACTGCTCGTGCGTGCGGGCCACGCGCTTCGGCCGGCCCGTCGAACCCGAGGAGTACTGGTAGACCGCGTCGAGCGTGCCCGGGAGCACAGGGAGGGGCCCCGCGGCGTGGTCGCGCAGGAGGGCCTGAAAGTCCACGGTCCCGGGCGAGGCGCCGCCGGTGGCCACGACGACGGCGCCGCCGTCGCGCCCGGCGAGCGCCGCCTGACAGACCGCGACCCGCTGGGGATCCGCGACGACCGCGCGGACGTCGCAGTGCTCGAAGTAGTAGCGCAGCTCCTCGCGCTGGTACTGCGGATTGATCGGCACGACGACGGCGCCGAGCGCCGTCACGGCGAAGAAGGTGACGACGAACTGCGGAGAGTTGGCGTGGACGAGCGCGACCCGATCGCCCTGCCGGATGCCGAGCGAGGCGAGGCCGCGGGCGAGCCGTTCCGTGTACTCGCGCAGCTCGCCGTAGGTGAGCTCGAGGTCGCCGCAGACGACGGCCGGACGATCGGCATGGCGGGCGGCGGTCGCGGAGAGCATCTCCAGGAGCATCGGAGACTCCCCATCCGATCCGTGCTCCCGACCCACCGCGTGCATACCTCGTTCGGGATTACCCCAGCTCATCGGGCAGTCGCAAGACGGTGGGGCGTGTGTCGCGTCGCTGGGCTACACGCCACTGCGTCCCTCATGCTTCCTCGATCCCAGCTCCTGCTTCAGCGCGACGCGATCCGCCTTGCCCGTCGACGTCCGGGGCAGCTCGTCGCGGAACTCGAACTCCTCCGGGACCATGTACTTCGGCAGCCGTGTCGCGCAGAACGCCTGCAGCTCCACGCGCGTCGTGGGATGACCGTTGTGCAGGACGACGACCGCGCTCAGACGGGCGCCGATCTCGTCGTCGGGCAGCGCGAGGACGACGGCCTCCTTGACGCGCTCGTGCAGGTACAGGGTCTGCTCGATCTCGCCGAGCTCGATCCGGTAGCCCCGTGACTTCACCATGTTGTCCTTGCGGCCGACGTACAGGTACTGCCCGTCCTCGCGCAGCTTCACCGAATCGCCCGTGCGGTAGATGAACTCGTGGTAGGCGGGCTGGAGCGGATTGCGCATCAGGACCTGCGCGGTCCGTTCCGGCAGGCTCCAGTAGCCCATCATGACCGTGGGGCCCTTGACCACGAGCTCGCCGACCTCGCCCGCGCCGACCACGCGATCGGTCTCGTCGACCGCGAACACCTCGGTGTTCACGCACGCCTTGCCGATGGGAATGTCGTCGGTCTGGTCGTCCGGGAGATCGGGCACCTCGTAGTACGTGCAGACGTTGGTCTCGGTGGGGCCATACAGGTTGAAGAACGCGGTGCGCGGCAGCCGGCGCATCAGCGCGCGGAGATACTTCACCGGGAAGACCTCTCCGGCGAAGAGCACGGTCCGGAGGCTCTGGTAGCCGAAGCGGTCCATGTCGCCGTGGAGGAGGAGGCGCGTGAGTGCCGAGGGCACGGAGTACCAGACGCTGATCCGCTCCGCGTCGATCCAGCGTGCGAGCTCCCGCGCGAAGGGCGCGATGGCGTCCGGCACGACCACCACGCAGGCCCCGGCGCGGAGGGCCACGTAGAGGTCGAAGACCGACAGGTCGAAGTGGAACGGCGCGTGGTTCGAGAGGCGGTCCTCGCGCGACACGTCGAAGGTGTCGCCACCCCAGTCGACGAACGCGAGGGCGTTCCGGTGACTCAGGATGACGCCCTTCGGGTTGCCGGTCGAGCCGGACGTGTAGAGGATGTAGGCGGGGTCGGTCTCGACGCCCGGCTCGGCGCGCGGCCGGTCGGACGCCTCGGCGGCGAGCGCCGCCCAGTCGTGCATCTCGACGGGAGAGGGCCAGGCGGCGCCGGCGGACCCGTCGTCGGCCAGGAGCAGGGTGCGCACGTGGCGGAGGTCCGTCCCGCAGTCGGCGAAGCCGGCGACCTTCCGGCCGATGGTCACGAGACCGGCGATCTCGCAGTTCCCGAGGATGTATCCGGCGCGGCGGTGCGGAGCGCTCGGGTCGATCGGGACGTACGCGGCGCCGCTCTTGAGAACGCCCAGGATCGCGGCGACCGCCCGCGACGACTTCGGCAGGTAGAGACCGACCCGCGCGCCGCGGCCGATGCCCGACCTCGTCAGCAGGTTGGCGACGCGGGTCGACTCCCGGTCGAGCTCCTCGTACGAGAGCGATTCGCCCTTGCACGCGAGAGCCGGGCGGGCCGGGTCACGGTG
>CAZLYE010000464.1:0-5856 GCA_964562865.1 uncultured Binatia bacterium (SeqCode)
GGCGCGTTCGTCGCGGCGCTCCTCGCGAACGGGGTCTCGGCGGAGACGCTGCGCGAGGCGGTCGAGTCGGACCCGCGCACGCTCCCGCGCCTGTCCGCCTCGCAGTTCCTCTCGCTGCCGTGGCGCGCGTACCTGCAGACGATCCCCCGCCTCGCCGCCGCCATGCCGCGCGTGGCCCACCATCTGGTGGTGCACTGGGGCGACGCCCTCGTGCTCGACACGCTCACCTCGCTCGTGCGCCACCTGCCGCACGGGCTCTTCACGCTCGACGGGTTCGAGGCGTACGTCCGCCGCGTGCTGGTCCGCGGCGGCCGCACGAACGAGTTCCGGCGCCTCCGCCCGAAGCTCCTCGTCCCCGCGACGGTCCTCGACACGGGAGCCATCCGGGTGTTCGGCGACTCGCCCCGCGAGCACACGCCGATCTCCGCCGCCGTCGCCGCCTCCGCCGCCGTCCCGCTCCTCTTCGAGCCGGTCCGGATCGACGGCGTGGACTACGTCGACGCCGCGATCACCAAGACGGCGCACGCCGGCCTCGCGCTCGAGCGCGGCGCCGACCTGGTCGTGCTCCTGAACCCGATCCGCCCGCTCGTCCTCGAGGGGGGTGGGCGCGACACGATCCGCGACGGCGGCGCGCTCGCGATTGCGAGCCAGGCGCTCCGCATCACGCTGCAGCGCCGGCTCCACGACGGGCTCCGGCGGCACGCGCACGACCATCCGGCCGCCGAGATCGTCCTCCTCGAGCCGTACGAGCGGGACCTCGAGCTGTTCGACTACCCGCTGATGACGTACGCCCTCCGCCACGAGGTGATCCGGCGCGGCTACCGGACGACGGTCAAGACCATCCTGGCCGACTTCGACCGCTACACGGCGCTCTTCGCACGGCACGGGATCGCCTTCGTCCCACGGGCCGTGATCGAGCGGCGCGCGCGACACTGGAGCAGCGCGTCCGCGCGGGCCGGCCACCCGGGACGGGCGGCGCGCGCCGCCGCCGCCGCGCGCTGAGCGCGGACCTCGAGCTTCCTTGCGCGCGTCGGAGCATCTGGCGTATGACGCCGCCGTTCCGCCATGGCGTTCGCGCGGCGTCACCGGCTCGTCCTCGAGCTCGCCTTGGTCGCGCTCGTCGCGTACCTCGGCGCGCTCGGCGTGAGCGCCGGCGTCCGGCTCGCCGTCGACGACGTTCCACCGCCGCCCGCCGATGCCGCTCCCGCGCCGGCGGCGGCTCCGGCGCCGCTCGAGGACTACGCGGCGATCGCGACGCGCGACATCTTCAACCCGCCGCACGGGGCCGGCAGCACGGCGAGCGGCGCGACGACCCTCCGGCTGTGGGGCGTCGGCCTCGACGGCCGCGAGGCGCGCGCGGTGATCGAGGACACGACGACTCACCGCCAGGAGCTCTACCGGGTGGGCGACCGCGTCGCGGGCGCACGCGTGGCGGCCATCGACTGGGACCGCGTCACGCTCGACGGCCCGCGCGGCGAGGAGGTGCTCGAGCTCTCGCCGCCGGCCACGGCAACGGCGGCGGCCGGCGGCACCACGGTCGACGCCGCCGTCGAGGCGGCGGCCCCGGCCCCGGCGAGCGACGGCCGGATCCGCCGTACGGGCGAGAACGCGTTCATCGTCGACCGGCGCGAGCTCGCCGGCGCGGTCGACAACATGAGCGGCCTCATGACCCAGCTCCGCGCCGTCGCGGAGGTCCACGACGGCCGTCCGGCCGGCTTCCGTCTCTTCCAGATCCGCGACGACAGCCTGTTCGCGCGCCTCGGGCTGCGGGACGGCGACGTCGTCCAGCGCGTGAACGGCTCGCCGGTGGGCGAGCCGGCCGCGCTCCTCGCGTTCCTCGACCGCCTCCGGAGCGAGCCGCGCGTCGCGGTCGACATCGTGCGCGGCGACGTCCCGCGCACGCTCGTCTACGACCTGCGATGATGCGTCGGGCGCTCGCGCTGGCCCTCGCGCTCGCCGGCGCCCCGGCGCTCGCCGCCGACGACGCGACCATCGCGCTCAACTTCCAGGACGTCGAGCTGCCCGTGCTCGCGAAGTTCATCAGCGAGGTGACCGGGCGGAACCTGATCGTCGACGACCGCGTGCGCGGCAAGGTGACGATCATCTCCCCCACCCGCATCACGCCCGACGAGGCGTACCTCGTCTTCCAGTCCGTGCTGCAGGTGAAGGGCTTCGCCGCGGTGCCGAGCGGCGCGTTCACGAAGATCGTCCCGGCACGCGAGGCGCGCGAGACCACCATCCCGACCGGCGCGCGCCACGGCGACGAGGTCGTCACGCGGATCCTCCCCCTCCGGCACGCGGAGGCGGCCGGCCTCCTGCCGGTCCTCCAGCCGCTCGTCTCGAAGGACGGCCTCCTCGTCCCGTACCCGGCCACCAACAGCCTGGTCGTCGTCGACGCGGGCGCCAACGTCGACCGGCTGGCGAGCCTGCTCGGCGAGCTCGACGCGCCGTCGAGCGAGCGCGCCGTCGAGGTGGCCCCGCTCCGTTTCGCACCGGCCGACGACGTGGCGCAGCGGCTCCGCGAAGCGGTCGGCAGCGAGGGTGCGCGGACCCTTCGCGTCACCGCCGACGGCCGCACCAACGCGCTCGTGCTGAGCGGCGCGCCCGACGAGGTGCGCCGCGCGCGGGCGATCGCCGCCCGCCTCGACGAGGACCTGCCGCCGGGCACCTCGCACGTGAACGTCTACCGCCTGCGATACGCCGACGCGGAGAGCCTCGTCCGCGTGCTCTCCCAGCTCCTCGGGCTGCCCGTCGGCCCGCCGCCCCCGCCCCGCCCGCACGGGAGTTCGCTCGCGCGCAGCATGGCGCGCCCCGAGATCGGCACGGGATACGACGACGTCATGAACGGCGGGATGGGGCGTCCGGAGCCGGTCGCCGCCGTCGCTCCGCCGACCGCCGCCGCGCCCGGCGGGGGGAGCGCCATCCCGCTGCAGGCGCCCGTCCGCGTCACCGCCGACGCGGCGACCAACTCCGTCATCGTGAGCGCCACGCCGCAGGACTGGGAGACGCTCCGGGGCGTCATCGAGCAGCTCGACGTCCGCCGCCGGCAGGTCTTCGTCGAGGCGATCATCCTCGAGGCGACGGTCGACAAGACGCGCGAGCTCGGCGTCGAGTTCCAGGCCGCGGGGACCACCAACGGCGCCCGGGGCCTCGCGCAGGCGAACCTCGCCGCGCTGACCGGCGCGATCGCCGACCCGACGTCGCTGCCCGGCCTCCTCCTCGCCGCGGCGAGCAACAAGATGGTGCGCCTGCCGAACGGCCAGGAGGTCCCTGCCCAGACCGTGCTCCTGACCGCGCTCCAGACCGACTCCGACGTGAACGTCCTCTCCGCGCCGAACATCATCACGACCGACAACGAGGAGGCCGAGATCGTCGTCGGCCGGAACGTGCCGTTCGTCGCCAGCCGGGCGACCAGCGCGACGAACCTCGCCAACCTCTTCACCACGGTCGAGCGGCACGACATCGGCGTGACGCTCCGGATGGTGCCGCAGATCACCGCCGACGACTTCGTCCGCCTGACGTTGTTCGAGGAGGTCTCGGACATCGACGTGACCGCGGTCGGAACCGGCGACCCGAACCAGGTCGGCCCCACCACGACGATCCGCTCGGCGAGCACCGCGGTCGCGGCGCACGATGGACAGACGGTCGTGATCGGCGGGCTGCTCTCGGACACGATCCGGACGAACGAGCGGTCGGTCCCGTACCTCGGGCGGATCCCGGTCCTCGGCGCGCTCTTCCGGCACAACGACGACGAGCGCACGAAGACCAACCTGCTCGTCTTCCTCACGCCGCACATCATCGCGTCGGACGAGCAGATGGCCGACGAGTCGCTCGAGCAGCGCGAGCGCATGCGCGCGGCGATGCCGCGGCCGCTGCGCGACGCCCGCGTCCTGACGGCGCCGTCCTGGCAGGCCCCGCGGCGGGTCCAGTAGCCCGGATGCCGCTCGACCGCGAGGCCGCGACCGCGCTCGGCATCCCGTCCGAGGTCGTCGCGCGCGCGGTCGCGCGGCGGCGCGACGGCCGGACGCTCGGCGAGGCCCTCGCCGAGCTCGGCGCCGCGGAGCCGGCCGCCTTCGCGCGCGCGCTGGCCGACGCGGCGGCCCTGCCGTTCGCCGCCACGCCGCCCGCGCTGCCCGCGCGGGACCTCACGGCCGCGCTGCCGATGCCGTTCGCGCGCCGCCACCTCGTCCTGCCCCTCGCGCTCGACGCCGACGGGCTCCAGGTGGCGGTCGCCGACCCGGGCGCGCTCTCGCCGCTCGACGACCTGCGCTTTCTCTTCCGGGCGCGCCCGCGCCCGGTCGTCGTCCCGGCCCCGGCCCTCCGCGACGCGATCACGCGCGCCTACGACGCGGCGGCGCGCTCGCCCGCCGACACCATGGACGCGATCGGCGAGGAGCGGCTCGACCTGGTCGCGCACGAGCTCGACGAGCCGCCGGACCTCCTCGAGGCCGGCGACGAGACGCCCGTCATCCGCCTCGTGAACGCGCTCTTCTTCCAGGCGGTGAAGGACGGCGCGAGCGACATCCACGTCGAGCCCTACGAGCGGAGCGTCGCGGTGCGCTTCCGCGTGGACGGCATCCTCCACGACGTGCTCGCCCCGCCGGCACACCTCCACCCGACGATCGCGTCGCGCATCAAGATCATGGCCGGGCTCGACATCGCGGAGCGCCGCCTGCCGCAGGACGGAGGCATCCGGGTGCGCGTCGCCGGCCGCGACGTCGACGTCCGCGTCTCCGTGGTCCCGACTGCGTTCGGCGAGCGCGTGGTCCTCCGCCTACTCGACCGCGCGAGCGCCCTCCTCGACCTGCCGGATCTCGGCCTCGCGCCCGGCGTCGCGAGCGGGCTCGAGCGCGTCCTCGGGCAGAGCCACGGGATCGTGCTGGTCACGGGGCCCACCGGGAGCGGCAAGACGACGACGCTCTACGCCGCACTCCAGCGGCTCGCGACCGGCGAGCGCAACATCATGACGATCGAGGACCCGATCGAGTACCAGCTGCGCGGCATCGGTCAGATCCAGGCGAGCCCGCGGATCGGGCTCACCTTCGCCGCCGGCCTCCGCGCGGTGCTCCGCCAGGATCCCGACGTCGTGCTGGTCGGCGAGATCCGCGACCGCGAGACCGTCGAGATCGCCATGCAGGCGGCGCTCACCGGCCACCTCGTCTTCTCGACGCTCCACACGAACGACGCGGGCGCCGCGATGACGCGGCTCCTCGACATGGGCGTCGAGCCGTTCCTCATCGCGTCGTCGGTGCGCGCCGTGCTCGCGCAGCGGCTCGTGCGGCGGCTCTGCACGCGCTGCGCCGTCGACGGCTCGCCGACCGACGACGAGCGACGCGCGCTCGGCGCCGCGACGCCCGCCCGGGTCCGCCGCGCCGGTTCGGGCTGTCCCGCGTGCCGCGGCACCGGCTGGCGCGGCCGCACCGCGATCCACGAGCTTCTCGCCGTCGACGACGCCGTGCGCGCGCTCGTCATGGCGCGCGCCGACGCCGCCGCGATCCGCCGCCACGCCGCCGTCGCCGGCATGGCGACGCTCCGCGACGACGGCTTCGCGAAGGCGCGCGCCGGCGTGACGACCGTCGCCGAGGTCGTCCGCGTGACGCAGGAGGACGCCTGATGCCGGTGTTCGCGTACCGCGCGCTCACCGCCGGCGGTCGGACGCGCGCCGGCATCGTCGGCGCCGAGAGCGCGCGCGCGGCGTGGCAGGAGCTCCGCACGCGCGGCGTGTGGCCGACGGAGGTCACCGAGCACGCGCCGGCAACGGAATCGACGATCCGCCGGCCGCGCGCCGCCGCGCTCGCCGCGACGACGCGACAGCTCGCGACGCTCGTCGACGCCGGCGTCCCCCTCGCCGACGCG
>CAZLYE010000465.1:0-5411 GCA_964562865.1 uncultured Binatia bacterium (SeqCode)
ACGCCGACCAGCCCGCCCACGACCGCGCCGTTCAGGCGGATGAACTGCAGGTCCGCGCTGACGCGGTCCTCGATCTGTCCCACGAACACGCCGGGGTCGAGGCTCTCCAGGTTCTCGCGCACGGTCTCGCCGATCTTGTGGTGGTAGCGCCGGAGGAGGTCGTCGGCCGTCCGGCGCACCCAGTCGTCGAAGCGGGCGCGCCGCTCCGGATCCTCGAGGCGCTCGAGGATGCCGTCACGGACCTTCCGATGGACGAGCTCGGCGAGCGCGCCGTCGGGATCGTCGAGGTCCTGCTCGAGCTGCGCGCGGAGGCGGCCGAGGACGTCGCGCACGAGCGGGCCGGCCTCGAGGCTCTCGAGGAGTGCCGTCCGGAGCCGCTCCGCCTGGGCGAGCGCGGCCGGGTCGCCGTCGGCGAGCCGGTCCGCGAAGCGGCGGAGGCCGTCGAGCACGACCCGGCGGAGCGGGTGGCTCGCGTCGGCGGCAGCGCTGCGGAGCTCGGCGCCCGCGTAGTCGCACGCCGCCTCGACGATCTTCTGCTGCACGATCCTCCGCCTGAGCACGAACGGGACGAAGCGCCGGCCGCCCTCCCGGAGCGCGCGGGCCGACCGGTCGAGCCACCAGTGGAGCTGATCCGCCGTCCGCGGCCGCTCCGCGAGGTTCGCGAGGGACGCGGCGACCGTCCCGAACGCGACGTTCGCGCTCTCGGCGGTGACGGCGCGTGCGAGCCATTGCCCCGTGGCCGCGTCGACGGGAAGGTCCCGGAGCTGGCGCTGGAGCGCCCGGTCGATGAACTGCGCCACCTCGTCCTCACCGAGCGTCCGCGCGAGCCCGCGGAGCAGGTCGCGGAGGGGGGCGGCGAGTCGCTCGACGTGGTGCGGGTCGCGGAGCCAGTCGGTGACGAGGTCGCTCGGCGCGAGGCGCGCGAGACGGGCGGCGATCACGTCGGGCGAGAGCCAGTCCTCCTCGACGATCCGGACGATTCCCTCGATGAGCTCCGCGCGGCGCTTCTGGATGATGTTCGTGTGCGGGATCGGCAGCCCGAGGGGATGGCGGAAGAGCGCCGTCACGGCGAACCAGTCGGCGAGCGCGCCGACCACCGCCGCCTCGAAGCCGGCCGCCACGATGCGGAGCCACGTGGCCCCCACGAACGGGCCCGTCACGAGCCCGACGCGCGAGGCGACGGCGCCCCCGAGCGCGACGAGGAGCGAGACGGTGCCCACGTGGTTCCGGCGAGCCGCGCGCATCGCCCGCCCGCTGTAGCATTGACAGAGGTCGCGTGCAGGCGCACGGAGAAACGCAGATGCAGCTCGGCGTCGTGGTGCGGAACATGGGCCCGCAGTCCACCCGCGAGACGCTCCTCGCCGCGGCCCGGGCGGCGGACGCCGCGCCCGGGATCGCCGACCTGTGGGTCACCGACCACATCGCGATCCCGCCCGACGACGCGGAGGGCTCGGGCGGGCGCTACCTCGACCCGCTCGCGACACTCGCCTTCCTCGCCGGTGCGACGACGCGCGTCGGCCTCGGCACGTCCGTCCTGGTGCTGCCCTATCGGCCCGCGCTGCCGACGGCGAAGTCGATCGCGACGGTCCAGGAGCTGTCGGGCGGCAGGCTCCGGCTCGGGGTCGGGGTGGGGTGGATGCAGGCGGAGTTCCGCGCCGTCGGCGTCGACGTGCGGCGCCGGGGCACGATCGCGGACGCCACCCTCGCCTTCCTCGACCGCTGCTTCGCGGGCGACGTCGTCGAGGCAAACGGCCAGCCGTTCCTCTTTCTCCCGCGGCCGGCACGGCCGCCGCTCTTCATCGGCGGCGCGCCGGCGCCCGCCTTCCGTCGGGCGCTCGCGCACCGCGCGGGGTGGATGCCGGTGGGCCTCGACCCCGACGCGCTCGCGCCGCTCGCGACCGAGCTGCGCGGGGAGGCCGCGCGCGCCGGGCTCGGGCCGCCCGAGATCGCCGTCCTCACCCGGCTCCCGCTCGAGGATCGCCGTGCGGCGCGCGACCTCGTCGGCCGCTACGCCGGCGCCGGTGCCACGCGGCTGATCCACGGCGAGCGGTACGCGGACGCCGCTGCGTTCGCCCGCGTGCTCGACGGCCTCGCGGCGCTCGCGTGAAGGTCGTCCGCCACGCCCGCCCGCGGCAGTTCGTCGATCGGGCCGGGGTGTGACTCTGTTCGGTCAGGGCGGGGACGCGGCCCGCACCGCGTAGAGCCTGAGCACGAGCGGCCAGTCCCGCGTGGCGCTCGGAACGCGCATCGGATCAGAGCCGGGGAGGACGAAGCGGAACGGGATCTCCCCGCGGGCGATGAGCTCGAGGCCCTCGACCGCGGGGTCGGTGTCGGCGGCGTCGCCCACGTAGTAGACCGGATGCCGCGGCAGCAGCGTCGCCGCCGCGATGCGGAGCGCTCGCTGCCATCCCCACGGGGGGAGGAGGAACGTCTCGCGCCCGTCGACCAGCCAGAGCGGCAGATGGATCGCGTACGGGGCGAGGTCGGTCGCGAAGAAGACGGCGGCCTCCGGGTCGATCCGCTCCGCGAGCGCGGCGAGCTCGCGCTTCTGGTCAGGGAAGAGAGGCAGGCGCCGTAGCGTCGCCGTCGGCCTCGCGTCGACGGCGATCAGCGCCGCGGCCACGACGACGGCGAGGGCCGGGCTCCGCCGCCAGGGGAGCGCGGTCATGGCGAGGAGGCAGACGAGCGGCAGCGTCACCGGGACGAAGCGCCGCAGCCCCCAGATCGCGGTCGGCGTCACGTGGGGATCGTAGAGGAAGGTCCCCGTCGCGACGGCGAAGAGGAGGAGCGGGAACGCGAGCGACGCGTCGTCGCGCACGCGCCGGAGCGCGAGCACGAGTCCGGCGGCGCTCAGCACGAGCACCGGCCACGGCGTCCCGTCGGCGAGCCACGAGAGCGTCTGTGAGACGTCCGGATGCGGCCGGGCGGCGAGCGCGGCCACCCCCGCGCCGACGAGCGCGAGCACCGCGCCGCCACGGAGAGCCCGCCGCCAGGCGGGGCGACGGACGAGGAGCGCGGCCCCGATCGCCGCGACCGCGCCGGCGAGGCCCGCGATCGTGCGCGGCCCGAGCGCGGCGGCCTCGTCCTGCAGGACGTCGCGGTAATGCGTCGGGACGAGCGCCAGGTGCGCGACCCCGTGCGCGATAAGCACGAGATAGAGCGCCGCGAAGACGCCGCTCCCCGGCGGCCGCCGCTCGACCAGGAGGGAGGTGAAGAGGAGCGCGAGCGGCACGAGCACGAGGTACTCGACGCGCGCGAGCCCCGCGACGCCGAGCGCCAGCGCGGCGAGCGCGCCGGCGGAGCGGCGGCCGTCGCGCCACCAGACGATGAAGGCGAGGAGCCCGCCCCAGAGGAGGAGCTGCGCGACGATCTCCGGCATCAGGAAGCGCGCGTAGAAGACCTCCGCGACGCTCGTCGCGGTGAGCACCGTCGCCGCCCCCGCCGCGAGCGGACCCGCGATCTCGCGGGCGAGGAGGAAGACGGCCCAGAGCGCGAGGACGCCGAACGTCGTCCCGACGAGCCCACCGGCCGCGAGCCCGCCGAGCCGCGTGAACGTCGCGGTCCACACCGGCAGCAGGTGGGAGTACGTCGGCCACATGACCTCTCCGTGCCTGGACCGGACGAGGAGCCCGCCCGGAAGCC
The DNA here is from genome assembly GCA_964562865.1 of uncultured Binatia bacterium (SeqCode). Classification (GTDB taxonomy): domain Bacteria; phylum Desulfobacterota; class Binatia; order DP-6; family DP-6; genus CAZLYE01. The sequence continues at coordinate 3,643 of CAZLYE010000465.1, forward strand.
GCGTCCAGCCGACGGTCGTTCCGAGGGGCAGGAGAGCGGTCCGTGCGTCGAGATCGAGCTCGGCCATGAGCGGGTCCGGAACGCTGATCGACCCCGCGCGCCCGAGGTGGACGCCCGTGCTGAAGTACACGGTCGCGTCCGACGCCATGATTATCGTCTCGTACGGCGGCGAGTAGAGCGCGCCGGCAATGACCGCGATCGCGAGGCCGGCGGCGGCGCTTCCCCATCCGGCGCGCTCCGCCCTCGCGCCCGCCCGCCGCGACGCGATCGCGAGGACGAGCGCGAGCGCCCCGAGGATCGCGCCGACCCGGAGGGGCGAGAACTCGCCGAGCTCCGCGAGGAGAAAACCGATCCACGACCACAGGCAGAGACCGAGCAGGATCTCGGGAAACGGGGAGAGCCGACGCGGCGCGAGCGACGTCCCCGTCGTCGCGACGCACCATCGGGCGGCGGCCCGTCCGGGAAGCCAGACGAGCAGCAGGACGGCGAGCGGCACGAGCGCGGCCGGCACGCCGCTGCCATACTCCAGGACGCCGCGCCGGCGTGAGCCTCAGGGCAGGAGCTGGAGGCCGAGGAAGATCTGCACGCCCGAGAGGAGCAGCGCCGCCGCCCCGATGATCGGGTGGATGAGGCGCGCGCGGGCGTCGACCGGGACGCGCCGCGAGAGGAGGGCGCCGAGCGTGAGCAGCGCGACGATCACCCCGGCTAGCGTGAAGTGTCCGCTCGCGGCGGTCTCGATCTCCGGGCGCGCCCATCTGACCGTCGCGAGGCCGCCGGCCCAGTTGAGCCCGTAGAGCGCCCACACCCACGGGCCGATCGCCCGGTGGCGGCGTCGTGACGCCGCCGCGTCCGGCCCGGGGCGCCGGCTCCGGAGACCCAGGCTCGCCGCGTACGCCGCGAGTGCGGTCGCCGCGAGCCCGGCAACCGGATGCAGATACGGGACGACGCTGGACGACATGACGGCGCGGCCGCGTCCCGTAGCACACCGGCGGGGAAGTACGGTAGGACGACCGCGATGCGGAACCTCGAGGTGAAGGCGCGCTGCCCGGACCTGGAGACGGCGCGCGCGCGGGCGGAGCGGCTCGGCGCGCGGGCCGCCGGCGCCTTCCGGCAACGGGACACGTTCTTCGGCACCCCGCTCGGACGCCTGAAGCTGCGCGTCGTCGACGGCGGTGGGGCGGAGCTCATCGCCTACCGGCGGGCCGATGCATCGCGCGCGCGCGAGAGCGAGTACCTCGTCTACCGCTCCGGCGACGCGCCCGCGCTCGACGCGGTCCTCGCCCACGCGCTCGGTTCTTCCGGGGTGGTCGAGAAGCGCCGCCGCCTCTACCTCTACGGGCACACGCGGATCCACCTCGACGAGGTGCGCGGGCTCGGGACGTTCGTCGAGCTCGAGACGGTCCTCGAAGGGCAGCCGGAGGCCGAGGCGCGGGCGGAGCTCGAGTCGGTGGTCGCGGCCCTCGGGCTCCGCACCGGCGACTTCGTGGCCGGCGCGTACGTCGACCTCCAGCGGAAGGACGCGTGATGGACGAGCGCGTCGCGCGCCTGACGGCCGCGCCGTACGCCGCGCGGCTCGGTGTCGTGGTCGAGTCCGTCGAGCCCGAGCGGGCCCGGATCCGCGTGCCGTACAAGGACGAGAACTCGAACCCGGGCCGCGCGCTCCACGGCGGCGTTCCGGCGTCGACGATCGCCATCGCGGGCGTGCTCGCGGCGACGGCCGGGGCCCCCGAGCGTGAGCACGACCGGCGCACGCTCGATCTGTCGGTCGA
>CAZLYE010000466.1:0-2553 GCA_964562865.1 uncultured Binatia bacterium (SeqCode)
CGAGTTCTACTACGACGGCAAGACGATGACGGCGTTCTCGCCGGCCGAGGACGTCGTCGCCGTCGCGGACGCACCGCCCACGATCGACGCCGCGCTGAAGACGGCGTACGAATCCGCGGGGATCTACTTCCCCTTCACCGACGTCCTGGTTGCCGATCCCTACGGCGATCTCGCGGGCCAGATCAAGCGCGCCTTCTACATCGGCCAGTCGCACGTCGTCGGCGGCACGACGACGGACATGGTCGCGATCGTCGGCGATCAGATGTTCGCGCAGGTGTGGATCGGGGCGGACGACAAGCTGCTCCGTCGGATCCGCGTCGTGTACCGCGACGACCCGTCGCGGCTCCGCCACGACGTCGAGCTGTCGCACTGGCAGCTCGACGGCGCCGTCCCGGAAGGGGCGTTCACCTCCGCGCGCGCGACCGCCGCCAAGCGCATCGCCTTCGAGCGCCCGGATCCGCCGGCGCCTCCGTCGCACACGGCCGGGGCCAAGCCGAAGGCGTCGAAGGGCTCCGGAGGCACGAAGCCGCCATGACGAGCAGGACGTTCACGAGACGTGCCGTCGCCGCGCTGACCGCGATGCTCATCGGGGCGCTGTCCTCGCAGCCGGCCGCCGCGTTCATGCGCGCCGGCTTCCGCGGCGGGAGCGTGTCGGGCGGCGGCGGGTCCTGGCACGCCACGGGCTTCCGTGGCGGCACGGCGTCGGGCGGCGGCGGCTCGTGGCACGCCACCGACGCCGAGGGTGGGACGGCCTCGGGCGGCGGAGGGTACTGGCACGGCACGAGCGCCTACGGCACGACCGCCGTCGGCGGATACAACCGCTACGGCGGCTATGATCACTACTACGGCGGAACGTACGCCGGGTACCATCCGCCGACCGTGGTCAATCACTACTACGGCGCCGGCTGTTATGACTGCGGAGGGTGGTCCACCGCGGGGGCCGTCGCCGCCGGTGCGGTCGCCGGGACGGCTCTCGGTGCGGCCGCGACCGCGGGCGCCTACAACGCCGGCGTCGCGGCCGGCAGCGCGTACGCGATGGGGGCGATCTACAGCACGCTGCCCGGCACGTGCGCCTACAGCCAGGTCGGGGGCATCGGTTACTACGATTGCAACGGCACGTGGTTCAAGCCCGCGTTCGGCGCGAACGGACTCTACTACCGCGTCGTCGCGGCACCCTGAGGACGCTCCTCACGGGTCCCTCGTTCCGCCGGGCGGCGAGGGGCGGCCGCCCTCCCGGATCGACCGACCTGCTCATCAGCCGCATCCCCACCAGCCGCGCGACGAGAATGGCCAGATAGAGTTGCCCCGTGATCCCCTCGGCGACGGCCGCGTACCGGGCCTGGAGCGTCACGGGAGTGATGTCGCCGAAGCCGAGGGTCGTGAGCGTCGTGAGGCTGAAGTAGATGAGGAGTGGGAAGTACTCCTGCTCGTCGGCGAGCGAGGTCACGGTTCGAGATTCTCCGAAATTGAACGCTCCCGGCTGACGCTCGAACATGACGATGTACAGAAGGCCCCAGGTGAGTCCGAGCAGAAGGTAGGCGCATATCGCCATGCTGATCGTCTCGCTCGTGACCTGCTTCTGCTGCAGAACGCTCCGCACCTCGCTCCACGTGACGAAGGAGAAGAAGAGCAGCCAGGAGATCGACGCCGCCATCGCCAGTCTGGCGCTCGGGGCCACGATCACGCCCAGCCGGGCGGCGATCGCCACGACGGCGAGTGTCCATCCCACGATGCTCCGCCGCCGTCGCTCGGCCAGAAGGACGTCTCGCTCTCCCGCCAGCTCGTTCACCTGGATCGTGTAGAGGGCGACGGGCAGCAGCACCAGCACCGCGATGCCGAAGACCACGGGGGCGGCGCCGGCATCTCCGATCAGCGGTCGAAGCGAAAAGGCGACGACGAGCGCGACGAGCAGGGCGGTGTGCCTCCGCGCGAGGAGACGGCTGCCGAGGGTTCCCGCGAACGCCATGCGCCGTCAGCGGACGATGCGGGTCACGCGGACGGAACGACGATCGAACCGGCCACCGGCTAGTGCCGGGGATTGGCGGCGAAGCAGGTGTCCGTGCCCTCCTGGCAGAGGACGACGTACGTCTGCCTCTGATTGCAGCCGGCGACGCCCACCGTGTACTCGACCCGGTTCATCCCGCTCACCCACGGCCCTTGCACGGCCGGCTGGATGTAGTCGCGCGAGAGGACGGTCGCGGACGCCTGCGGGCAGTTCATGTCGAATCGTCCGCGTTGCAGGGCGGTCTGCACCGCTCCCTCCTGCTTCGCCTGGAGCTGCTGCTGGGTCGCGCAGCCCGTCATGCCGGTCACCGTCGCGAGGAGCGCAAGGGCCGCCAGTCGCTTCGTCATTCTTCCCTCCTCGGTCCCGCCGGTCGCTATCCCGCCGTTCCGCTGGCCCTCTTCTGGGGCACTTCTCCCTCGGACGCTGCCATCATGCCTCCCGACACGAGACCGACGGATCGAGGCATGTCCTGATGCGCCTGACGGAACTCCCGTGGCGGGACCCCCGTCCATCGCCGGAAGGCGCGGGTGAAATGCGCATGGTCGGAG
>CAZLYE010000467.1:0-4869 GCA_964562865.1 uncultured Binatia bacterium (SeqCode)
TAGTTGGCAACGTACACGACGGTGCCGTCGGGAGAGAGCCCGACGCCCATCGGCACGGTGCCGATGCCGTCGGGGACCGGGACCATTCGCGAGGTTCCGGGCGCGAGCGGCGGCACGCAAATGGGGGAGGGACAGCCGTTCATGTAGGTCGCGGTGTCGAAGTCGACGCCCGTGTTGACCTGCGTGCCGTTCGCGTCGGCCGGGTCGATACCGTCGATCGTGACGATCTGCGCCTCGGGCGCGATCCGGAAGGGAATCTCCGACGTGACCGCCCGCAGGGCGTCGGACACGCACGGCTTGGACGGATCGCCTCCGCCTGGGCCGAACGCGGAGGGCGCGGCGAAGATGGTCGTCACGTCGTTCGCACGCTGGCCCTTGACGGTGGGCATCACGTGGTAGCTGTTGAACCCCTGGTCGACGACGTAGGCCGCCGAGCCGTCGAGCGAGAACTGGATGTCGCTCGCCTGCGTGGCCTCGTCGACGTCGATCTTGCCGATCTCGTGGCCGTCGTTGGCGTCGAGCTTGTAGATCCCGAAGCGGATGACGTCGTGGAAGGACGGCTTGGTGACGTTGCGGTTGAAGGCCTTGTCGGGGAAGGGCGTGAAGGTCAGCCACGGGAACATCCCGGCCCCCGGCTTCGTGGCGAGCGTCGGCTCGCGCTTGAAGAGCCCCTTGCTCAGGTTGTTCTCCTGCTCCCCGCCGACCCAGAGCTGGCCCGCGACCTCGGCGGGTGCGCCGTCCGGGATGAGGGCGATCGCGGACAGCTCGTTCAGCGGCCCCTGGCCAGAGTTCTGCGTCTCGCAGGTCGTGGTGTCGGGCGGGATCGCGAAGACGGCAGAGATCGACGCGTTCGTCAGGTCGATCTTGCTGACGTGCGCATCGGTCGACGGCTCCTCGCTGAGGTAGTGCGTGACGTAGGCCGTCTTCCCGTCGCTGGAGATCGCGATCGCGCGCGCGTTCGGCCAGGCGAGCGTGATGCGGTTCTGGAGGTTCAGGCTCGCGTCGAAGATCAGGAGCTGGCTCGTCCCCTGGCACGTGGCGAGCACGCGGTCGGCCGCCGGCGTCGCTGCGACGCCGTACGGATTGCAGCCGGTGCCGAGCACCCCCGCACTGACGCTCGTCGCCCCTCCGAGATCGGCCGCGTTGAAGCGCGAGATGCTGTCGTCGCTCTGGTTGGCCGTGTAGACGTAGGCGCCGCCCACGGCGACGGTGCGCGGGTAGCACTGGTCGAACGTGGACGACGCGGTGCACGAGCCCACGTACTGCTCGTTGGTCAGCGTGCCCATCTGCATCGCGTCGAACTCGAGGCGTGCGACGGTGTTCGAGTCGGGGTTGACGACGAACACGTGTCCGTCGGGGGCAACGGCGAGGTGGCTCGAGCGTGTGGGCGCCGGCCACGCCGGCTGCGCAAAGAGCACGAGCATCACGATCAGCTGGGCCCTTCCAATCCGCACGGTCAGACTCCCTTCGCGGCGTCGCGCGCCGACAATCCGTCGAGCAGACTGCGAGAGATCACGAGCGCATTCCTTCCCGCGTGACGGGCCCCGCGAGCCCGTGCATCAGCCAGTCCCGCACGACGCCGGCCCGCTCCGCGAGCGTCTCCGACGCGAGCGGATCCCGATCCCAGATGAGCCTCAGGAGCGGGATGAGCAGGAAGTAATAGAGCGTGAGCCCGCCGACGTTGACGACCGTTTGCATGGGGTCGCCGGGACGGAAGCTCCCGGTCGCCATGCTCCGCTCCACCTCCTCCGCGCTCCGCCCGAAGAGCGCACGGAGATGCGTCCGCGCGAGCCCGGCGAGGTGCGGTCCGGAGTCCATGATCTCGCGGTGGAGGAGCCGGAGCGCATCCACGTTCGCGGCGGCGAATTCGGTGAGCGCGTCGGCGGCCTCCTTGAGCCCGATCGGGCCCGGCTCGTTCCGGAAGCGCTCGTGGATGTCGACCATGCCGACCACGATCCGCTCGAGGACGGCGTGGTAGAGCGCCGCCTTGGTCGGGAAGTAGTAGAAGAGCATCCGCTTGCGGATGCCCGCGGCGAGCGCGATCTCGCGGGTGGTCGCGCCCGCATAGCCGCGTTCCGCGAAGACGTGCTCGGCCGCGTCGAGAAGCCGCCGGCGGACCGTGTCGCCGTCGGTCGCGGGCCGTAGCTTCTGTGGTAGGGCGCTCACGAAGTGTACCGGCCGGCACGGCCTGTACCCGCCTGCGCGGAACGGTGTCAAGGCGACGGCTGACGCGACGCAGCGGCCCGGACGTTTCGACCGTCCTGGAACTCCGTCGGGGTTCGGGTTAGTCGGCTGCCACGTTCCGTCCCGCCGGCACGACCGCGTTGCAGCTCCTCCTCTTCCTCTCCGGCGCGGCCGCGCTGACGTACGAGGTGCTCTGGGCGCGCGACTGGGCGCTTCTGCTCGGCTCGACGGCGGTCGGGACCGCCGTCGTCGTAGCGACGTACTTCGGCGGGCTCGCGCTCGGGGCGGCCGTCGCAGCGCGGCTCGCGACGGCGCGGCGCGGACCGTGGCTCTGGGCTTCGCTCGAGGCGAGCGTCGCGCTGTCCGCGCTCGCGTACCTCGCCATCCGGCCGCACCTGCCCGCCGCGGCGATCTGGATCACGCACGCGAGCACCCCCACCACGCTGCCGGTCGCACACGGGCTCCTGGCGCTTCTCGTGCTGATCGTCCCGACGACGCTCCTCGGCGCGACGCTGCCCGCCGCAACGGCGCTCGTCCCGGCCGGAGGTGCGCCGGCGGCGGGACGGCTCTACGCCTGGAACACGTTCGGCGGTGCGGCGGGCGCGCTCGCGTGCGCGGCGATCGCCATCCCCACGCTCGGCGTCCGCGGCACCTTCCTCGCCGCCGCGGCGGCCGATGTCGCCGTGGCTCTCGCGGCGTTCGCGCTGCTCCGCGCGGCGCCGCCCGGCGACGCCGAGCCAGCGACGTCACTCTCGGGGCCCGCCCTCGCCCTCGCCGCCGTCGCGGGCTTCGCGGGCCTCGCCGACGAGGTGCTCTGGACGCGTGGCCTCGCCGGCGTGCTGAGCAACAGCGTCTACAGCATCGCGATCGTGCTCGCCGCGGTGCTCGTGGGGCTCGTGATCGGCGCGGGCGTGGGCGTCCGCAAGGCCCGACGCTTCCGGGACTCGCCGCCGATCGCCGCGGCATTCGCCGCGCTCGCGCTCGCGACCCTCGGCTCGCTGCTCGCGCTCCGCGCGCTGCCGGCGGCGAGCCGCGTGCTCGCGGCCGCCCTCCGCGTGACGGGACCCGGCGCCGGGCTCGTGGCCGAGGCGGCGCTCGCTGGCGCCGTCGTCCTGCTGCCCGCGGTCGCGCTGGGCGCGATATTCCCGCTTCTCCTCGCCCTGGACGGTGCGGCGGCGCCGGGGCGGACGATGGGTCGCCTCCTCGCGGCGAACACCGCCGGCGGCATCGGTGGCGCGCTGGCCGCGGCCTTTCTTCTCCTGCCCCGCTTCGGGCTCGGCGGCGGACTCCTCTTCACGGCCGGCGTGGCGGCGGCCGCTGGATTTGCCGTCCCGGGACGGCGGCCGCTCCGCTGGCTCGCACCGGCCGTGATCACCGTCGTCGCGCTCGCCGCGCCGGCGGTCCGCGTCGCGGGACACGACGGCGGCGACGAGCGCATCCTCTTCTACCGCGACGGGGCGACGGCCACCGTGACCGTGACGGCCGACGCGCGCGGCGCGAAGCGCCTCCGCGTGAACGGGCAGTACTCGCTCGGCGGGACGACGGGCCTGCTCCTCGAGCAGCGCGAGGCGCACCTCCCGCTCCTCCTCCACCCCGCGCCGACTCGCATGCTGGCGCTGGGCGTCGGCACGGGGGACACGGTCGGTGCGGCTCTCGCCCACCCGGGGCTCAACGTCGACGGGGTGGAGATCGTGCCGGAGGTGCTCGAAGGGGCAGCGTGGTTCGCTCCCGAGAACGGCGGCGTGCTCGCGAATCCACGGGCCCGCCTCGTGGTCGACGACGCGCGAAGCCACCTCCTCGCGACGCCGGAGCGCTACGACGTGATCCTCTCGGACCTCTTCCTCCCGTGGACCGCCGGAACCGCGTCGCTCTACTCGCTCGACTTCTACCGCCTCGGCCTCGCCCACCTCCGGCCGGGCGGCCTCTACTGCCAGTGGCTCCCGCTCCACCAGCTCGACGTCGCCGACCTCGCGACGATCGTCGCGACGTTCACGGCGGCGTTCCCGCACGTGCAGCTCTGGCTCGCGTACCACCGCGCCGCGACACCGCTCGCCGCGCTCATCGGTTCGGCAGACCCGCTCCGTGCCGACGCCGCGGCGCTCCGCGCCCGCGCGGGCGACCCGAACCTCGCCGCCGCGCTGCACGCCGCGGAGCTGGACGATCCGGCGGATCTCGCGCTGCTGTACGTGACCGACGAGCGCCACCTCCGCCCCGTCACCGCCGGCGTCGCGCCGATCACCGACGACCGGCCGCGCCTCGAGTTCACCGCGCCGGCGGCCTACTTCCACCAGCACGGCCTCGGCCGGGCGGCGCTCGCGTGGATCGCCGCTCGCCTGGATCCCGCTCCCGCGCCCGTCGACGGCGATACGCCCGCCACGTTCGCCCTGCGGGCGAGGCTCGCGGAGGCGCAGCTCGCCCTCCTCGCGAACGACGGCCCCGGAGAGCTCCGCGCCTGGCTCGAGGCGCTCTCGCTCGCCCCCGATTCCCGCACCGTCCGCGTCACCCTCTCCGCCATCGCCGTCGAGCGTGACCGCGCCGGCGACGCCACGACCCCGCGCCGCATCGCAGACGCCCTCCGGGTCACTGCGGAGAGCGCCCCGCTCGCGCGACGTCCCCCCTGACGGGGAGGCGGGACGCGGCCCGGGTCAGCCCCCGGTGCGACCCGGAGCCGGCGGACGGCGAACC
>CAZLYE010000468.1:0-5667 GCA_964562865.1 uncultured Binatia bacterium (SeqCode)
CCCGGGAAGCGTCTTCCGCGTGTCGCGGACGACGAGCCCCGTCCCGGCGACGCGGTCGACGTACGCGCGCGCGAGCGTCGCGATCCCGCAGAGGTGCTGGAGGAGGTTCAGCGCGACGCGCTCGCCGGCGAGGAGCGTCCGCGCGGGGCCCTCGACGGTGGCGAGCACCTGGCCCGCGACGGCGCGCGAGCCCTCGGCGGCGTCGATCGCGACGGCGACGGGACCGATCCGCGCGAACACGGGTTCGAGGAGCGGGAGCCCACAGACGACGAGCGGCTCCTTGGCGCGGACGCGCCCGCGCGCTCGCGCGGCGGCGGGCACGAGGGCCTCCGAGGTCCGGTCGCCGCGGCCGAGGTCCTCCGCGAGCGCGAGGGCGAGGAGCGCGCCGACGTGCGGGTCGTCGAAGGGCGCGCCCACCGCTCAGGCCTCCAGCGGCTCGAGCTCCAGCGCCACGACCCGGAAGGCCCCGTCGAGCGCGGGATCCGGGCGGAGCTCCCAGTCCACCACGCGCGCCGCGGCCATGACGTCGGCCGTGACCGCCGCGAACCGCGCCAGCGTGGCGGGCGCCGCCGCGAGCGCGAGCCGTGTCACGCCGCGCCCGACCGACACGCCCGCCTCCGACTTGCTCTTGTTGATCGCCGCGAGGCACGCGACCGCCACGTCGAAGCTCGCCGGCTCGGTGGGCGGCGCGACCGCGGCGAAGTCGCCCGCGCCGGGCCACGGCGCCTGGTGGACGCTCGCCGCGCCGGTCTCGGCGGCGAAGGCCCACGACCACGCCTCCTCCGTGATGTACGGGAGGACCGGCGCGAAGAGCCGCAGGAGCACCGAGAGCCCGAGCCGGAGCGCCGCGACTGCGGAGGCATCGCCCTCCCGCGCCCTCCCCTTCACGAGCTCGATGAACGTGTCGGTGAAGTCGCCCCAGAAGAACGACTCGGTGTCCTGCAGCGCGTGGGCAAAGTCGAACGCCTCGAGCGCCGTCGTGACCTGCTCGACGAGCGCGCGGAGACGGTGGACGAAGGCGCGGTCGAGCTCGGCCTCGATGGGTCCCGCCGGCGCCGCCTGCGACAGGACGAACTTCCCGGCGTTGAAGAGCTTCGTCACGAGCCGCTTCCCCACCTTGAAGACCTTGTCGTCGAAGGCGGTGTCCGTCCCGAGCCGCGCGCCCGCCGCCCAGTAGCGGACGCCGTCGGCCGAGTACTCGTCGAGGAGGTGCATCGGCGTCACGACGTTGCCCCTGCTCTTCGACATCTTCTTCCGGTCGGGATCGAGGATCCAGCCGGAGATGACCGCGTGGCGCCACGGGATCGCGTCCTCGTGCAGGAGCGCCTTCGCGATCGTGTAGAAGGCCCACGTGCGGATGATCTCGTGGCTCTGCGGCCGGATGTCGGCGGGGAAGAGCCGCCGGTGCCGGTCCGGATCGAGGAGCCAGCCGGAGCTGATCTGCGGCGTGAGCGAGCTCGTGAACCAGGTGTCGAAGACGTCGGACTCGCCGGTGAACCCGCCCGGGCGATCGCGCTGCGCGGGGTCGAAGCCGGGCGGCGTGTCGGTCATCGGGTCGACGGGCAGCGCGCCGGCGGGCGCGACGATCGGGCGCGCGTGGTCGGATGCGCCGTCGGGACCGAGCGGGTACCAGACGGGGAACGGCACGCCGAAGTAGCGCTGGCGGCTGATGCACCAGTCGACCTGCAGGTTCTCGGTCCAGTTCCGGTAGCGGAGCCGCATGAAGTCCGGATGCCAACGGACCTGGTCGCCCTTCGCGAGGAGCGCGTCCTTCTTGTCGAGGAGACGGACGAACCACTGCCGCGTCGAGATGTACTCGACCGGACGCTCGCCCTTCTCGTAGTACTTGACCGCGTGCTGGACGGGCTCCGGCTCGCCGCGGAGCGGCGCCTCGCCGCCCGCGGGATCGCGGAACAGCTCGACGATCGCCTTCCGCGCCGCCGTGACCGTCTTCCCGCGGAGGGCGTCGTAGCTGCGATTCGCGGCGGCCGCGTCCGTGCTCTCCCAGCCCGTGGCACCGAACGTCACCGCGACCAGCCGCCCGTCGCGGCCGACGATCTGCCGGAGAGGGAGGCGCTGCTCGCGCCACCACTGCACGTCCGTCGCGTCGCCGAAGGTGCAGACCATGAGGATCCCGGTGCCCTTCTCGGGATCGACGAGCTCGCTCGGGAAGATGGGCACGGGGACGCGGAAGACCGGCGTCACGGCCCGCTGGCCGAAGAGGTGGGCATAGCGCCGGTCGCCGGGATGGGCCGTCACGCCGACGCAGGCGGCGAGCAGCTCGGGGCGCGTGGTCGCGATGACGAACTCGCCGCCGCCCGCGACGCCGAAGGCGAGCCGGTGGAACGCCCCCGTCGTCGGGCGGTCCTCGATCTCGGCCTGCGCCACCGCAGTCTGGAAGTCGACGTCCCACATGGTGGGCGCCTCGACGCTGTAGACGTGGCCCTTCTCGAAGAGATCGCGGAAGCTCGCCTGCGCGAGATGGCGCGCGCGCGCGTCGATGGTCGAGTACTCCTGCCGCCAGTCGACGGAGAGCCCGATCCGTCGCCAGAGGGCCTTGAAGGCCTCCTCGTCCTGCCGCGTCGTCTGGAGGCAGAGGTCGATGAAGTTCCGTCGCGAGACGATCCGCGGCGACTCCTTCAGCCGGGCACCGGCGGCGGGCTCGAGCCGGAGATCGGGCTCGTACGGCGTGCGCGGGTCGCAGCGGACGTGGAAGAGATTCTGCACCCGGCGCTCGGTCGGGAGGCCGTTGTCGTCCCAGCCCATCGGGTAGAAGACGTTCCGGCCGCGCATCCGCTGGTAGCGGGCGATGACGTCCGCGTGCGTGTAGCTGAAGACGTGGCCCACGTGGAGCGACCCGGACACGGTCGGCGGCGGCGTGTCGACGACGAACGTCTCCGCACGCGGCCGGGCGGCGTCGTACTCGTGCACCCGCAGGCGCTCCCACTCGGCGTCCCAGCGCGCCTCGGCCGCCGCCGCATCGAAGTGCTTCGGGAGGGCGGCGGGGTCGATCGTCCGCGGCATCGGGGCATGAGATAGCAAAGCGCCGGGACCAGGCAAACCGACGCGCCGTCCCGGCGACGGAGGCTCGCGCAGGCAACGCCGCTCGGCTATAGGAACGTCTCATGCGCATCCGCACACTCGGTCGGACGGGGCTCCGCGTCTCGGAGATCTGCCTCGGCGCCATGACCTTCGGCATGCCGGAGTGGGGCTGCGACGAGGCCACGTCGCTCCGGCTGATCGACCGCTTCCTCGACGCCGGTGGCAACTTCATCGACACGGCCGACGCGTACAGCGGGACCATCTCGGAGGAGATCTGCGGCAAGGCGATGGCGGGACGCCGCACGCAGGTCGTGCTGGCGACCAAGGCGACGATGCCGGTCGGCTCGGGGCCCAACGACCGTGGCTCGTCGCGGAAGCACCTCCGGGAGTCGTGCGACGCCAGCCTCCGGCGGCTCCGGACCGACTACATCGACCTCTACCAGATCCACGCCGAGGACCTGTGGACGCCGCTCGAGGAGACCCTCGCGGCGCTCGACGACCTCGTGCGCGCGGGCAAGGTGCTCTACACCGGCGCGTCCAACTACCGCGCCTACCGGCTGATGAAGGCGCTCGCGCTCTCCGACCGCCACGGCTGGGCGCGCTTCGCGTCGCTCCAGCCGCAGTACAACCTCCTCATCCGCTCGATCGAGCGCGAGCACTTCGCGCTCGCCGTCGAGGAGGGGATCGGGATCATCACCTGGAGTCCGCTCGCGGCCGGCATGCTGACCGGGAAGGTCACGCGCGACCGGAAGCCGCCCGAGTCGCGGCTCGCGCAGCGCGACATGCCGCTCTACCGGTTCTACTTCAACGAGCGCGCGTTCGGCATCGTCGACGTGCTGGTCGCCGCTGCCCGGGAGGCCGGCTGCACGCCGGCCCAGCTCGCGCTCGCGTGGCAGCTCGCGAAGCCGGAGGTCACGTCGGTGATCATCGGCGCGCGGAACGAGACGCAGCTCGAGGACAACCTCGGCGCGACCAACGTGGAAATCCCAACGGAGATCATGAGCCGGCTCGAGCAGGCGACCCGCATCGAGCCCGAATATCCCGGTGTCTTCATCGACTTCATCCAGGGCTGGCTCGGGAATCGCTGAACCGCTCCGGCTGCGCGAGCGCGTCTTCTTCCGCCACTTCTTCGACGGGCTCGCCGCGGGCGGCGCGCTCGCCGAGTGGACGCTCGTCTGCTGGCTCGCGGGCCCGATGCCGTGGGCGCTCCACCTCGTCGTCCCGGTCGGCCTCGCGATCCTGAACCGGCTCGCGGCCCGGCCGCTCGAGCGCGAGCCGTCGACGGGCGTCTTCGCGGGCCCGGTGGGGCGCGTGGTCCTCGGGTTCGCGTTCGGCGCGCTCGCGGGCGTCGTGGTGCTCGCCGCGCTCGCGGGCGCGTGGGGCGTCGCGACGATCCTCGGCGGATTCACGGCGGAGGCGGGCGTCCGGGCCGCGGCGGGGACGGAGCACCTGCTCGGGCCCGCGTTCCGCTCGGTCGCCACGGCGGCGCTCAGCGGCGTCGCGGCGGTCGTCGGCTGGGGCTACGTGTGGGGGCACCGCCGTCTGGTCGTGACGCGCGCGGTCGTGCCGCTGCGCGACCTGCCGCCTGCGCTCGCCGGGCTGTGCCTGGTGCACGTGACCGACCTCCACCTGGGGCCGCTCGCGGACCGCACCGCGCTCCGCGAGGCGATCGACCGCGTGCGCGCGCTCGATCCGGACGTCGTCTGCGTGACCGGCGACGTCGTCGACTCGCCCGGCGCCGTGCTCGCCTCGTGGATGCCGGAGCTCGCGCGGCTGACCGCGCGGCACGGTGTCTTCGCGATCCTCGGGAACCACGACCGGAACGTCGGGGCCGACCGCGTCGCGGACGCACTCCGGCGGTGGACGCCGTGGCACGTCCTCCGCGACGAGATCGGCACGGTCGACCGCGACGGCGTGCGGCTTCACCTCCTCGGCCTGGAGGACCGGCCGCGGAGCCAGGCCGCCGACGGCCTCCCCGCCCTCCTCGCCCGCGTCCCCGCGGGCGAGCCGGCGATCCTCCTCGCGCACCGCCCGACGGTGTTCCCCGACGCCGCGGCGGCCGGCGTGGCGCTCATGCTCGCGGGGCACACGCACGGCGGACAGGTCGCGGTGCCGGGCGTCCCGCGGCTCAATCCCGCGCGCGCGCTCGTGACCGAGTTCGACGCGGGCTTCTTCGAGCGCGACGGTGCGCGTTTGCATGTGAACCGCGGACTCGGTACGAGCGGACAGCGGGTGCGGGTGGGAGCACCCCGGGAGATCACGGTGCTGACGTTGGTGGCGGCGGTGGGGCGGGCGGCGTGAGACGAGGGACCCGACTCGCCACCGCCATCCTGCTCTCGTGCCTCGCGGCAGCCGGCCGCGCCTCGAACCTCTCACCCTCCAACACCGTCCTGTGGACCGGGCCCCTCGGCCAGGGCTTCGACGACGCCGAGGGAATCGCCGTCGACCCGACCGGTCAGTTCGTCTACGTCGCCGACACCTACTACGTCTTCGAGTACGACTCCGACGGGGTCTTCGTCCGGTTCTGGGGCGGGAACGGGTCGGGGCCCGGGCAGTTCGATCACGCGACCGGGATCACGGTCGATCCGTTCGGCGACGTGTACGTCGCCGACTCCGGCAACGGTC
>CAZLYE010000469.1:0-3177 GCA_964562865.1 uncultured Binatia bacterium (SeqCode)
ATCGGGCAGATCAACTTCACGTCGCGCGAGGAGAAGCAGGCGGAGAACTTCCGGAAGATGCTCCTCGCCATGGCGCGCGACATCCGCGTGATCCTCATCAAGCTCGCCGACCGCACGCACAACATGCGGACGCTCGGCCACCTCGCCCCCGAGCGGCAGGTCGAGATCGCGCAGGAGACGCTCGACATCTACGCGCCGCTCGCGCACCGCCTCGGGATCAACTGGATCAAGAGCGACCTCGAGGACAACGCGCTCCGCTTCCTCCACCCCGAGGTCTACTACCAGCTGAAGCGGAGCGTCGCGAAGCGCAAGGCCGAGCGGGAGAAGTACATCCGCGAGGTCATCTCGGTCCTGACCAAGAAGCTCGCCGAGGGGGAGATCGAGGCGGAGGTGAGCGGACGCCCGAAGCACTTCTACTCGATCTACGAGAAGATGCAGGCGCAGAACCTGCTCTACGATCAGATCTACGACCTCGTCGCGTTCCGCATCGTGGTCGACTCCGTGAGCGAGTGCTACGAGGCCCTCGGCGTCGTGCACGCCAACTGGAAGCCGGTCCCCGGGCGCTTCAAGGACTACATCGCGCTCCCGAAGGCGAACGGCTACCAGTCGCTGCACACGACGGCCATCGGCCCGTACGGCGAGCGCATCGAGATCCAGATCCGCACGCGCGAGATGCACCGCGTGGCGGAGTACGGCGTCGCCGCCCACTGGCGCTACAAGAAGCCCGGCACGGCCGAGGACGACGGCCAGCGCTTCGCCTGGCTCCGCCAGATGCTCGAGTGGCAGCAGCAGCTCCAGGACCCGCAGGAGTTCCTGCGGTCGGTGAAGGAGGACCTCTTCACGGAGGAGGTCTTCGTCTTCACGCCGAAGGGCGACCTCCTCAACTTCCCCGTCGGCGCGACCGTGATCGACTTCGCGTACCGCATCCACTCCGAGGTGGGCCACCACTGCGCCGGCGCGCGCGTCAACGGGAAGATCGTCCCGCTGCGCTACCAGCTGCAGAGCGGCGACACCGTCGAGATCGTCACCACCACCAACCAGGCGCCGTCGAAGGACTGGTTGAAGCTCGTGAAGACCTCGCGCGCGAAGGCGCGCATCCGGGCCTACGTGAAAGCCCAGCAGTCGAGCCGCTCGATGGCCGTCGGCCGGGAGATCCTCGAGCGGGACCTCGCGCGCCACCAGCTCGACTACGCGAAGCTCCGGGGCGACGGCACCCTCCGCCGCGTCGCACAGGAGCTCGGGGAGAAGGACGAGGACGCGCTCATCGCGAGCGTCGGCTACGGGAAGGTGACGGCGCACCACGTCCTCGCCAAGATCCTGCCGGTCGAGGAGCTTGAGCGGCGCCGCGACAAGGCCGAGGGACGCCTCCAGCGCCTCTTCCGGCTCGTCAGCCGGCAGACGAAGAGCGGCGTCCAGGTGTCGGGCGTCGAGGACGTGCTGGTGCGCTTCGGGAAGTGCTGCAGCCCGCTGCCCGGCGAGCGGATCACCGGGTTCATCACGCGCGGGCGGGGCGTGACCGTCCACGCCCTCGACTGTCCGAAGGTCCTCGAGAGCGACCCGCAGCGCCGCATCGAGGTGCAGTGGGAGGACGGGAAGGGCACGCCCCGGGCCGTGAAGGTCGAGGTGACGTGCGTCGACCGCCCGGGCCTCCTCGCCGCCATGTCGAAGGCGATCAGCTCGGCCGGCATCAACATCAGCCGTGCGCACGTGCACGCGCTCGGCGACCGGAAGGCGCAGAACGTCTTCGAGGTGATGGTGGCGAGCGCGGACGAGCTGAACCGCGTGATGCGGAACCTCGGCCGTGTGCGGGGCGTGATGAAGGTCGCGCGCGTGCGAACGTGAGCGGCGGCCGCATCGCGACGGACGCCGCGCCGCGCGCGCTCGGCCCCTACGCGCAGGCGGTCGTCGCGGGCGACCTCGTCTTCTGCGCGGGACAGGTCGGAATCGATCCGGCGACGGGGAAGCTCCTTGGCGGCGGGATCGCCGCCGAGACGGCCCGCGCGATCGAGAACCTGCGCGGCGTCCTCGCCGCGGCCGGGCTCGGTCTCGCGGACGTCGTCAAGACGACCGTCTGGGTCGTCGACCTCGGCGAGTTCGCCGTCCTGAACGACGTCTACGGGCGCTTCTTCCCGGCGCCGCACCCGGCGCGGGCGACCGTGCAGGTGGCGGCGCTGCCGGCGGGGGCCCGCGTCGAGATCGAGGCGATCGCCGCCCGGCCACGCCGCGCGCCCTGACACATTCTTGGCGCCCGGCACGTCACACTGCCAGGAGGACGACAACCCCGGTAGGGGACGTGACCATCATGATGAGAGAACACGCTGGCGATCCGATCCGTAGCCTGCGACGTCGGCTGGGCATGACCCAGGGGACGTTGAGCGAGGGGCGGTTCGGCGTCGGGCTCGACTGCGCGGTCGCGGAGCGCGTGACCGCCGCGGTCGCCGTGCTCGGCCGCGAGGGGTTCAGCGACATCGCGCCGCCCGGCTTCTTCGACGTCGCGCGCATCGACCCGCAGACGGGGCGGCGCTTCAGCGCGCCAGTCCTCGGCTTCGACCGCGGCCGGCCGAGGGCGTGGGACGTCTCGCTCGGCGGCCGCGCGAACCTCTGGCGGGACACGGTCCTCGCCTTCGCCAACGTGCTCCTGCCGCTGGAGCGCGACGGCTTCCGCTCGGACGTGATCCCGCTCGCCGGGGTGGACGCCGCGTTCTAGACCTGGGCCGTCGCGCCGCGGCGCTGCGGCGCCGCCTTCCGCACCTGGCCCGAGCGCAGGCAGCGCGTGCAGACTAGGAGGCGCTTGCCGCCGCCGCCGACGGCCGCGTGAACCTGCTGCAGGTTCGGGCGCCACAGCCGCTTCGTCTTGTTGTTCGCGTGGCTCACGTTGTGGCCGACCGAACGGTGCTTGCCGCAGATGTCGCAGGCGCGTGCCATGAGGGGGGCTGGGTAGCACGGCGTCCGACGCGCTGCAACGCGCCGGCACGCACGGTCAGCCGCCGCGGATCCGGCGGAGGATCTCGGTCGTCGACACGCCCGGGACGACGTCGATCCGCTCGACGCGCCCGCCGCGCGCGACCGTCTCGTCGCGCCCGACGATGTCGTCCTCGGCCCAGTCGGCCCCCTTGACCAGCACGTCGGGCCCGAGCGCGGCGATGAGCGCGCGCGGCGTGTCCTCGTCGAAGAGGA
>CAZLYE010000470.1:0-2629 GCA_964562865.1 uncultured Binatia bacterium (SeqCode)
GAGGAACTCCGACTTGAGGCGGGTGACCTCCTGCAGCTCGCGCACCTTGCCCTCCAGCGAGGCGCTCCGGGCGAGGTTGCCCACCATCGTGTTGAACGACCCGGCGAGACGTCCGATCTCGTCCGTCCGGTCGACGTCGACGCGCACCGCGAAGTCGCCGCGCGCGACGGTGTCGGCCGCCGCCGCGAGGTCGCCGAGCGGCCGGGTGATCGCGTGGGCCAGGCGCACGACGGCGAAGACCGCGCAGAGCGTGAACAGCGACGTGAGCAGCAGTGCCGTCCCGAACGTGCGCGTGCGGAGCGCCTCGAGCGGATCGAGCGACACCCCGATCGTCACGGTCCCGAGCCGGTGCGGGTCGGTCGCGCCGGGGCCGTCGTGGAACGCGAGATCCGTCGGAAAGATCGGCGCCTGGAACTCCCAGAGGTCACGGCCGATGGGCACCGGCCCGCGGACCCGCGGATCGGCGATCACCGGCGGCGGATCCAGGGCCGCCGGCGTGCTACCGCCCGAGACGAGGAGGAGCCCCTGCGCGTCGAAGAACCGGATGTAGGCGACCTCGCCGCTCGCGCCCCCCTGCTCGACGAGCTCGTGGAGCCCGCTCATGCTCCCGCTCATCAGGCTGTGTCCGGCCTCGCGGGCGAGGTACTCCCCGAGCCCCCGGGCGTGCTCCGTCATCTGGGTCCGGATGTGATCGAGGTAGCTGCGGCCGAGCACCCAGCTCTGGCCGACGCAGATCAGGACCACGAGGATCGAGTTCGCGAGCCCCAGCCGCTCCGCGAACGTCCGCGGATGGAGCACGCGCGCCCGGAGGACACGCAGCCAGGTCTCGAGGAATCTCAGGAGGCTCAGCGCCGCGGCCCTTCCCCGTGCCACCCCGGATGCCGGAGCAAGGGCCATGCCGTCCGGGGACCGCCGAGCCTCCCCGCGTCGCGCGGCTCCGGCGTTACGTCCATGACAGTCTGCCACGAGCGTGACGAGGCGTTCCTCCCGGCAGCCAGCATTCATGATGCTGGAGCGGGTGCCGGAACCGGGCACGCTTATTGCCAACCCTGCCGTGCTCTCACGCGTCCCCGTCGTGCGTCTCGCCGCCGTGCTCGTCCTGTGTGGGGCATGCGGCGTCCGGCCGGGCTGGGTTCCCGAATGGGCCTGGACGCGGGACGGCGCGCCCGCGGTCGGGCTGCTCACCTCGGGATCGGCGTTCGAGCGCTCGGGTGTCCGCCGCCAGGTCGTGCGCGCCCTCGAGCGGGAATCGAAGCGCCGCGTCGTCGTCCTCGATGGATCGGCGTCCGCGGACGACCCGGGCGTGAAGGATCTCGTGGCGCGCATCACGAAGGAGAATCCCAGCCTCGCCCGGTACGACTGGCGCGAGCGCCGGTGCGCCGCCCACGCCGACGTGCTGATCGCGATCCAGCGGAACGTCGAGGCGGTGTATCGCGTGTCGCTCGACTACGCGGAGCGGACGCGCCCGGCCACCGACGCGGAGATCGCACGCCCCGACGCCCGCTCGCGCAACGTCGTGAGCGTCCTCGGGGCGCTGCACCTCGTCGCGCCCAAAACCGTCCGCGAGGAACGCCTGTCGGGCTCGGTCGCGGTCTCCAGCTTCGCTCCCGGCGGCTCGCGCCGCGAGACCGTGTCGCGCACCGGGGCGAGCGTCGAGCCGAGCCTGCTCACGTCGCGCATCGACGTGGAGGACGCCGTCGCCGCCGCGACCGCGAAGCTCCCCGCCGTGCGGGCGCCGCAGTGGGACACGGTCGCGAAGAAGCTCGTGGCGGCCGGCTGTCCCTTCCTCGCGCTCGAGGTCTGGGACGCGCGGCTCGCGGGCGTCCGCGCCCATCGCCGGGTGCGGAAGGCGGCGCTCGCCGCCATCGCGCAGAGCCTCGACAAGCACACCCCGGCGCAGCTCGCCGACGAGACGTCCGCGCGCGTGATGGCCGCCATCCACGAGGGCGATCTCGACTGGGCCCGCTCGATGGTGGAGCAGTACGAGGCCGATCCCGCGCGGCAGCCGGCGACGGTGCGCGAGCTCAAGGCCGCGGTCGCCACTGCACGACGGCGAGCTGCCCAGGAGCACGGCGACGAGGGCCCGGCTCCCGGCGAGGAGACCCAGACCTGCAACGCGCTCTGCAGCATTCAGATGGTCGAGCTCTGCAACAACAACAAGGTGCTCTGGAACTCGAACCACGCGCGCTGGGAGCCGGTGCCGTGCGGCACGCGGCGAGAGGAGCCCTTCGTCGCGGAGTGCTACCGCCAGCAGTGGCTGGCGGGGACGTTCGACAACGCGTGCCTCCGCCCCTGCGAGAGCACGCCGGACGGCCGCGACCGCCTGATCCGGCTCCTCCGCAGCTCCGGCTGCCTCCGCCTGAAGCCGTCCTGACCCGCCGCTCCGCCGCCGACAGTCGCGGCTGGGACCGGTGCTCGGGGCAGTGGTATGGGGACGCGTGCGGCTGCGTATGGACGAGGGGCCCGTCGATCCCGCGGCGGTCGCCGTCGCTCGTGGCGATCGGGCTCGGGGCGGTCTTCCTCGGGTTCACCACGGTCGTGATCTTCCGCGGCGTGGTCCGGAGCCCGTCCGTCACGACCGAGACGCTGTACGGCGCGATCACGGCCTACCTGCTGCTCGGCATCACGT
>CAZLYE010000471.1:0-4711 GCA_964562865.1 uncultured Binatia bacterium (SeqCode)
GGGAGCCGTAGCAGGTGGCGGCGAGCCAGGTGAGTGCCCACGTCCAGGCGGCCCCAAGCATGACGGCCGCCAGCGTGATGTGAACCAGATAGAGGATGCTGAACGGGTTCGTGGGTCCCCCGGTGAGATGGAGGATGACGGTCAATAGCAGCGTGTCGAGTGAGAGGAGGGGGCCCGCGATCTGTCCCCGGGCGGGACGCGCGCGGCGGAGCGTGACCTCGAGGCCGAGGTTCGTGACCACGGTGACGGTGATGCAAGCGAGCAGGGGAAGCATGGGCAGAGGAACGCCGAGGACGAAGCGACCTCCGAAGATTGCGACCAGCTGGCCACCGACCGCTCCCCAGCGGAGGCGCGCGAGCCACGGGAGACTGACCTCGGAACGATCACGCCGGCGTAGAGCCGGCGAGCCGGATACAACGGCGGTTGGCTCGAGCACGACGCTCGTCGACTTATGCCGGAGGTTTCCGTGCTTCAAGGGAAGACGCCGCGGTCCGACGGCCCGCTCGGTGCGACATATTGTCGCACCCAGTCGGCGATCTTGGGCTGCGCAGGAGGCCGTCGAGGTACAGAAGGACCACAGTGAATCAATGTTGACGTAACCGACCCCACCCGCGCCCCGCCCCCCGGCGGCCTCCCGACGCGCGCTTCCTCTCCGAGAGCCCACCCTCTTCGTGACCTGGATTCGGACGCGGCCGTGCTGTATGCGAGGGCGCACTCGCCGAAGTTGGAGGAGGGACCATGACGATCGGACGGCGTGACGTGCTCTTAGCCGGCGCAGGCGTCGTGACGGCAGGGCTGCTGGGGAGCGGCGTTGCCGTCGCCGGCGCGCCGGCAGTCGCGGGTCCCGCGCCCGCGCTCGCCGACACCGCCACGGCGTGCGTGGCGGCCGGTGACGCCTGCCTCCAGCACTGTCTCGACAGGCTGGCCCAGGGCGACACCTCGCTCGGTGAGTGCGCGCAGTCGGTCCGCCAGATGCTCGCGGTCTGCGGCGCCGTCGGTCCGCTCGCCTCGGCGGGCGGGAAGCACCTGGCGGCGGCCGCGCGCCTGTGCATCGAGGTCTGCGGCGACTGCGAGCAGGTCTGCCGCAAGCACGAGCACGAGCACCCTCCGTGCAAGCGCTGCGCGGAGGCATGCGCACGCACGGTGGCGGAGGCGAAGAAGGTCGTGGCCTGACGATCAGGGCGTGAGCCGTTCAGACAGCGGGAGCAGCGGACCGAGCGTGGCGTCGCGCCCCTCCGCGCCCACGGCGGGGCAGTTCGTGAGCGAGGATGCCGGTATGGCCGCGCGCATCGCCTTTCGTGGAGGCGGCAGCGCTTCACGATGCCGAGCCCGAGGCCTTCGGACCGGCGCTCGAGGAGTTGTCGACCTGGTCGAACGCCTCGAACGCGACGGCGAGCGCGTCAGCCGGAGGCCCGATGCCCGTGTCGACACGCGGAGACGGACGCCCGCCGCCCGCGCGCCGCGCTTGAGCGGCGCGAGCGCCGACTCCCACCCCTGCCCCACCGCGTCACGCGCCCGGCGGGCGTCGCGCACGTTGTCCTGGAGTTCCTTCTCCTGCGCGCTGACGCACGTCCGGTGCACGCGCGAAGCGAGCGGGACGCTCCTTCGGCCGCGGATATTGCCGCACGCGACTTCATCGCCTGCAACGGCTGACTGCACCGTGCCGCAGGCCGCTTCACGCCCTGGAACGGCTCACGGCACCGTGCCGTCGACCACTTCAGGGGCTGCAACGGCCGACGGCATCGCGCCGTCGGCCACTTCAGGGCCTGGAACGGCCCACGGCACGGTGCCGTCGGCCACATCGAGGCCTGAAAGCCCCGCACGCGCGGTGGAAACGTTGCCCGAGGCTCCGAGGACCGCCCCCCGAACGCCATGCGCCCGTCCCGCCCGCATTCGACCCGTTGAGAACGCTTCACGTCCCGCGCAGCGGCGGTTGATCTTCATTGACCGCGGCCGCGCGACGCATCGACGTCCGCATCGTGTCGGCGAACAATCGCGATCTGCGACGCGACGTCGACGAGGGCCGCTTCCGCCTCGACCTGGGTCCGATACTGTATTGCGTCACGAGCACGCGCACGGACGGGGCGGCTGGACGGTCGACGGCCGGCAAGCGTGACGCGATCTCCGGCATGACGGCACGCGTTCCGGAAGCCCGGGAGCGACGCGCCGTGACAGCCGGGCTGCCTCGCATGATGGCAGCCGACCCGCCCCGTGAGCATCGGGCACCCCGGCGCGCACGATACGCACCCCGTTCTCGCCGGCAGGTCGGGCGCGACCGCTGCGACGAGCAGCAGGAGGCCGACCAGCATGGAGCCGGCGCGGTGGGCCGCGTGCCTCATCGTTCGTCAGGTGCATACCGTGCCCGGAACCCCGCCTCAAGCCGCCCGGGCGTCGACGCGGTGAACGCCCGCGTGAACCATCTCGCGAGTCCGACGACGTCGCGCGAGCCTGGACACACTCGCCAAGCAAGTGACGCGCCTGTATGATCCGGCGCCTCGTCGGATGCTCCGCCTCGCCCCGCTCCTCTCCCTGCTCGCGCTCGCATCGCCGGCCGCTGCAGCGCCGCAGACGCTGAAGCTCCGCTTCCCCCCGATGGCCGTCGGGCCGACCAGCAACGTCGAGGCCTGCTACTTCATCCGCGTCCCGCTGCGTGAGGAGTTCGACGTCGCGAGCTACCAGGTCCGGCATCGCGGCATACGCCCCACGTTCTCCGTGCTTCACTTCCTCGTCTACCTGTACGAGGGAGACGATCTGCCGGGGTTCACCCAGGACGCCGGCAAGATCGTCCCGAGCCGCGGATGCCAGGACCTCGGCCCTGCCGACCGCGACCACCGGCAGCTGATCGCGACCGGGGTGGGGGGCGAGATCCGCTACCGGTTCCCGCCGGGCATCGCGCTCCCACTCACGCCGGTCTCGGGGGGTGTCGGCATCCTGCTCGACGCCGAATGGGTGAACGGGGACACCCAGCTGCACACCGGGTCGACGCTGGTGACGCTCCGCCGCGCGCCGCGCAAGGGCCTCAAGCGGCGACTCGCGTCGATCTTCGCCCGGACCGCCGAACGCGGGCTCTTCGTCCCACCCGGAACGGTCCGATCGACGGACGATTCCAGCGCCGCCCTCGGCGCGCCGCCCGACGCCTGGGGAACGGGCGTCACGACCGACGGCGCGCCGCCGCCGTCCGGTGCAGCCTGCGTCCTCTGGCTCACCGGCCACATGCGCAAGCGCGGCAACTACTTCACCGTCGATCACCAGGCGGCGGACGGGACGATCCAGAACCCGCCCGACGGGCCGCCCGACCGCTACGACCCCTCACGGGGGCCACATCTGTTCACCGCCGTCGACTTCACCGACCCCGGAACGTTCGCGACTCTGGCGCCCTTCCCGATCGGTGCGGGCGAGAAGCTCCTGTACGCGTGCCGCGACGACAACGGGACGCTGAACGCCCGGCGCCTCGGCTGTGCGGAATCCGCAGCGGCGCCCGGCTCACCGGCCGGTCTGCCGGGCGGAGGCCCGGCCAAGCCCTGTCGCGTCACCGGCCCGAACTCGCCCGATTGCCCGGCGAGCGACCCGGCCTATCCGGGACGCAGCTTCACCGGAGAATGTCGCACCGCCAACCTCGTTGCGGGGCCGACTCCGGATGACGAGACGTGCGCGCTCGCCGGGTTCTACTACGATGCCGCGCCGGACGGCGGGTGCGCCGTTGGCGGACTACCGCCTCTCGGTCAGTGACGGACGGCGCCTTGACCGCCGACTTCTTCAGAAGCTACTACCCAACCGTGCGGACGCCTTCACTCGCACGTCGTCTCTGCGCCCTGCTCCTCGTCGTCGCGCTGCCGGTCGCGCCCGTCCTCGGTTCGGTGCTGCCGTCCCGCTGCGATCGGTGTCCCCCCACGTGTCCGATGCACGCGCGGCGGGTCGGCTGTCACGGGGGGAAGGGGCATGCATGCCATCACTCGTCCGGCGGCCCCACCATGACCGGCTGCGGTCACGGATCGTCGCCGACTGTCGAGCGCCTCGGGGCAGTTCTGACGGAAGCAGCCGGCGCGGAGCCGGTGAGGGTCACCGAGCGGTCCGCGCGTCGTGCAGTGAGCTGCTCCGGGCGACCTTCTCCTCGGCCGTTGTTCGAGCCTCCGAGAGCGCTCGCCTCCGTCCGGTCGTGACTTTGAGGCGTGACGTCGCGCGTGACGTTTCGCTGCCCGGCGCACCTCCTGGGGCCGCGTTGCGTGCGGCATCACCCGTGACCTCGGCGACCGCTGCACCTCGGCCCGAAGTCGGGGTGCATCGGCAGATCGACTCTCGACCTCAGAGCAAAGGAGAACGGACCATGCGGAGCCGTGCAATCGGCCTTTCCATCCTGGCTTCTCTCGTCGCGGCGGCGACGTCCGGCGCGCACTCGTTTCCCGCGAAGGCGCCGCTGCTGAAGGCCAACCTGGTGCAGGGATACCCGGCGTGCACCAACCCGAACACCGCGACCAGCGGCGGGCGGCCGGCATGCCTCTCGACCGACGAACTCGATCCCGGCTGCCTGTTCGGTTCCAAGGGATTCGGCCTGCTGACGGCGGCGATCGCCAAGTCGAACATTCACGTGAAGATGATCCTGCGGGGACTCGACATCGGCTGTGAGGGGAAGGTGCTGACGCCCGCGTTCACCGTCCGGACGACGACCGACGACTGTCCGAACGAGCACTGCACCGTGGTCGACTACGAGGTG
>CAZLYE010000472.1:0-5930 GCA_964562865.1 uncultured Binatia bacterium (SeqCode)
CGCCGATCGTCTGCTGGAGCGGACCGGCGCGGTCTCGGCGCGCGAGATGTCGGAGCAGTTCCTCGACGACATGGAGCTCGAGCGCGAGCGCGGCATCACCATCAAGGCGCGCTCCGTCCGTCTGGCCTATCAGGCGCAAGACGGCGCGGACTACGTCCTCAACCTGATCGACACGCCGGGGCACGTGGACTTCACCTACGAGGTGTCGCGTAGCCTCGCCGCGTGCGAGGGCGCCGTGCTCGTGGTCGACGCCTCGCAGGGCGTGCAGGCGCAGACCCTCGCGAACGTCTACCTCGCGCTCGACCACGACCTCGCCATCGTGCCGGTCCTCAACAAGATCGACCTGCCGAGCGCCGAACCCGAGAAGGTCCGCCGGCAGATCGAGGACATCATCGGCCTCGACGCGTCGCACGCGATCCTCGCGAGCGCCAAGGAGGGCCGCGGGACCGACGACGTGCTCGAGGCGATCGTGCGCGACGTCCCGCCCCCGCGCGGGGACGCGGCGGCGCCGCCGAAGGCCCTCATCTTCGACTCGTGGTTCGACCCGTACCACGGCGCCGTCGTCCTGATCCGCGTGTTCGACGGCCGGCTCGCGAAGGGCCAGCGCATCCGCATGATGGCGACGGGGAAGGAGTTCCTCGTGACGCGCGTCGGGGTGCTCGCGCCGCGTGCGGTCGAGGTGGAGAGCCTCGGTCCCGGCGAGGTCGGCGTCCTGATGGCGGCCATCAAGGAGGTGGGCGACACCAAGATCGGCGACACGATCACCGACGCCGACCGCCCCGCGGCCGCTCCGCTCCCGGGCTTCCGGCCGGTGAAGCCCATGGTCTTCAGCGGGCTCTATCCCGCGGAGTCGGCGCAGTACGACGCCCTCCGCGACGCGGTCGAGAAGCTCCGCCTGAACGACTCGTCCTTCACGTACGAGCCGGAGACCTCGCTGGCGCTCGGCTTCGGCTTCCGCTGCGGGTTCCTCGGCCTCCTCCACATGGAGATCGTGCAGGAGCGGCTCGAGCGCGAGTTCGCGCTCTCGCTCATCACGACGGCGCCCACCGTCGCCTACCGGGTGGTCAAGCGCGACGGGGAGGCGGTCGTCATCGACAGCCCGGCGAAGCTCCCGCCGCCGCTCCACGTGGACCACATCGAGGAGCCGTACATCCGGGCCTCCATCCATCTCCCGGTCGAGTTCCTCGGGAACGTGCTGGCGCTCTGCGAGGAGCGGCGTGGCCGCCAGACGGAGCTCCGCTACCACGGCGAGACCCGGGCGCAGCTCACCTACGAGCTGCCGCTCTCCGAGATCGTCATGGACTTCTACGACCGGCTCAAGTCCTGCACGCGCGGCTACGCGTCGATGGACTACGAGTACCTCGACTTCCGCGCCTCGGAGCTCGTGAAGCTCGACATCCTCATCAACGGCGACGCGGTCGACGCGCTCTCGGTCATCGTCCACCGCGACAACGCGTATCTCCGCGGCCGGGACCTGACCCAGCGGCTCCGCGGCCTCATCCCGCGGCAGATGTTCGAGGTGGTGATCCAGGCCGCGATCGGTGCCAAGGTGATCGCCCGCGAGACGGTGAAGGCGCTCCGGAAGAACGTGACGGCGAAGTGCTACGGCGGGGACATCACCCGCAAGCGGAAGCTCCTCGAGCGGCAGAAGGAGGGGAAGAAGCGGATGAAGCAGGTGGGCCGGGTCGAGATTCCCCAGGAGGCGTTCCTCGCCGTCCTGAAGGGTGGCGGGTGACGGGAGCCTCGTCTATCATGGCGGCACATGCCCAGCCCTGAGGTCCGGCGCCGCGACGCCGCGGCGATGGCGGCGCCGCCCGTCGCCCGGCAGAAGTCGCAGGTCCGCGAGTACGCCGAGGCGCTCGCGGTTGCGCTTCTGCTCGCGCTGGTCATCCGCACCTTCGTCGTGCAGGCGTTCAAGATCCCGTCGGGCTCCATGCTGCCGACGCTCCAGATCGGCGACCACATCCTCGTGAACAAGTTCATCTACGGCCCACGGCTCGAGATTCCGCTCACCCAGCTCTCGCTCGGCCAGCTCCCCGGCGTGCGGAAGCCCATGCCCGGCGACGTGGTCGTCTTCATCTGGCCGAAGGACCGCTCGAAGGACTTCATCAAGCGGGTGATCGCCGTCGAGGGGCAGACGATCGAGGTGCGCAACAAGCAGGTCTACGTCGACGGCAAGCCGTGGGACGACCCGCACGCGACCTGGTCGCCGGGACGGAACGGCCAGAGCGACAACAGCGGCCCGTTCACGGTGCCGCCCGACCACGTCTTCGTGATGGGCGACAACCGCGACCAGAGCTACGACTCGCGCTTCTGGGGACCGGTCCCGATCGCCGACATCAAGGGGAAGGCGCTCATCATCTACTGGTCGTGGGACGGGCCCGACCGCTGGGTGCGCTGGGAGCGGATCGGCCGCCTGGTCTACTGACCGGCGCCGCGGTCAGCGGCGCTTGGCGCCCGTCGGCCGGCGCCCGGCGCGGCTCCCGCCCGCCGGGGCACGAGGCGCGCTCTCCGTCGCCGTCGCGGTGGGCGCGGGCTCGTGCGCGAGCAGGCGGACGAGCGCCGCGTTGAAGGCCTCGGGTTCCTCGAGTAACGGGCAGTGCCCGCTCTCCTCGAACACGGTGAGCGTGGCGTCCGGGATCTGCTTCGCAAGCTCCTCGCCCATCGCGAGCGTCATGAGCCCGTCGTGGCGGCCGTGCAGGACGCCGGTCGGCACGCGGAGCTTCTTCAGGACGCCGTGCAGGTCGGCGGCGAGGAGCGCGTCGAACGCCGCGGCGGCGACGTGCACGGGGGTCTTCTGCATCTGCCCGACGGCCCATGCGAAGAACGGCGAGGCGGTCCCCTGCTTGAAGAGGCGCGCCGCGAACTGGCGGACGAAGCCGCGGAAGTCGGCCTCGATCGCCGCCTTCATCGCGGCCGCCTCCTCGGGTCGGGCATCCTTGTTCTTCGGGTCGGTGAACCCGCCCGCGCTCGTACAGACGAGCACGAGCGCGCTCGCGCGGTCGCCGAGCCGCTGCGCCAGCTCGAGCGCGAGCATCCCGCCCATCGACCATCCGACGATCGCGATCCGCGGCACGCCGAGCGCGCGCACGAGGTGCTCGAGGTCGCCGGCCAGCGCGCCGACCGAGTATCCCGTCCGTGGGTGCGACGACTCGCCGTGGCCGCGCACGTCCACCGTGATCACGGTGTGACGGTCGCGGAGCGCGACGACCTGACGCTCCCACACGGTGCGGTTGAAGGCCCAGCCGTGGATGAGGAGGACGGCGGGCCCGGTGCCCGCCCGGTCGTAGCGGAGGGAGAGACCGGCGTGCGAGAGGAACGGCATCGGCCGCTCGTAGCCCGCGGCCCCGAGGCATGCAAGGGAGGTCGCGAGGCCGCGCGTGGTTTCCTCGCCCGCGACGCGATGCTAAGCACGACGGGATGGAGGGGCGCTTCGCCGGCCGCGTCGCGATCGTCACGGGCGGCGCGTCGGGCATCGGGTCCGCGACGGCGGCGGCGCTCGCGGCCGAGGGGGCCCATGTCGTCATCGTGGACCTCGACCGCGAGCGGGGTCCGAGCGTCGCGCGCGAGATCGGCGGCACGTTCGAGTGGGTGGACGTCGCCGACCACGGCCAGGTCACCCGCCTCGTCGCCGACACGGCCCGGACGGTGGGACGGCTCGACGTGCTCGTCGCCAACGCCTTCGCCACGGCCTTCGGCTCGATCGAGAGCCTCGGGTTCGCCGAGTGGAGCCGCACCATCGACGTGACCCTGACGCCCGTCTTCACCGGGCTCCGGGCGGCGATCCCTGCGATGCGCGCGCGGGGCGGCGGCGCGGTGGTGAACGTCGCCTCGATCTCGGGCTTCGGGGGCGACCGCGGGCTCGCCGCGTACAACGCCGCCAAGGCGGGAGTGATCAACTTCACGCGGACCGCCGCCCTCGAGCTCGCGCGCACCGGCATCCGGGTGAACGCGGTCTGCCCGGGCCTGATCGACACGCCGGCGCTCCGGCGCGCCTTCAGCCGGATGCCCGAGCGCGAGGCGACCGCGCGCGCGGCCGTCCCGGTCGGCCGCTTCGGGCGGGCGGACGAGGTCGCGCGCGCCATTCTCTTCCTCGCCTCCGACGACGCCTCGTACGTGACCGGCACGACGCTCGTGGTCGACGGCGGGCTCGGAGCCGGGACCGGCATCCCGGACCTCGTCCCCGGGGCCTGACGGCGTGACGCGGGATCACGAGCGGGTGCGCGAGGAGTGGCAGGCGGTGGCCAGCGGCTGGCGCCGCTGGGAGCCGCTCTTCCAGTCGTTCACCTGGCCGCTCGCGCTCCGCATGACGGCCGTCGCGCAGATCGGCGACGCGCAGCGCGTGCTCGACGTCGGCTGCGGCATCGGCGACCCCACGCTGCAGGTCGCGGTGCTCGTCGGGCCCCACGGGCGCGTCGTCGGCGTGGATCTCGTGGAGGACATGCTCGCGACGGCGCGCGAGCGCGCCGCGGCGCTCGGGCTCGGGCACGTCGAGTTCCGGGCCGGCGACGTCGGATCGATGGATCTCCCGCCGCACGCCTTCGACGCCGTCCTCGGCCGCTGGAGCCTGATCTACGTCGCGGACGTCGCGGCGGTCCTCCGCCGGCTCCGCGAGGCGCTCGTGCCCGGCGGGCACATCGCGCTCGCGGCCTGGGCGCCGCCCGAGGCGAACCCCTGGATCACCATCCCGATGGGAGCGCTCGCGAAGGTGCAGCCCGTGCCGCCGCCGGATCCGGCCCAGCCGGGCGTCTTCCACCTCTCCGCGGACGGCGCGCTCGCCGCCGCGCTCGGTCAGGCGGGCTTCCGCGACGTCCAGCAGCAGCGCGTCCAGCTCTCGCAGTTCGCGCGCGACGCGGCCGAGTTCTGGGGCATGCTGACGGACATGGCGGGGCCGCTCGCCCCGGCACTCGCCGCCCTCGGGCCGGACGACCGCGCCCGCGTGCTGCGCGACGTGACCGAGGGCGTGCAGCGGTTCCGGACGGGCGACGTGCTGCGCATCCCGGCGCAGGCGCAGCTCGCATGGGGGCACGTCGCGCCGTGATGCCAGCGGCGTCGTAGCGCGCGTCGCGAGCGGGGTCGGGGGGTGCGCTCGCGCCTCCCGCTCGGCGCCGACGCGCGTTGCGTGCCGGATCGACGGCGGCGTGCGGCGCCTTCGAAGGTCGGCGCGACCGTACCCCCCGACCCCACTCGCGACCCGCCTCTACGCGGGCTCGAAGCGGTTCACGCCCGCCGCGTGGCGCACGGTGCCGGACCGGCCGACCTGCTCGTCGCGCTCCATGCCCTCGAGCACGGCCCGGTCGCCTCGCACCACGGCGAGGAAGCGGCGGCCGTCGTCGAGGCGTCCGATCACGGCTCCCCGCTCGGGGGCGCCGTCCCGGCCGTGGATCACGGTGTAGGTCTCGATCGTCCCGCGGCCCTTCGCCTCGTCGGCGACCGCCGGGTGGGGCAGGGCGTCGACCCAGCGCTGGAGGGGGGCGCCGCCCACGTGCCGCCACCCGCGAGGCGGCGGCGTGCCGCCGTAGACCGCAAGGGCGTGCTTGGTCAGGTTCCAGCCGAGCGCGTGCGCGAGCGCGAGCGCGTCGCGGTCGCCGCGCAGGCGCTCGATCAGGGTGGCGATCGCGTGGGTCGTGTAGTTGCTGCCGGGTCCGCCGAACCACGGGAGCGCGCCCGTGACGGTGAACGGCCGCGGGTCGTCCGGTGCCAGGCCGAGCATCGCGGCCGAGAGGCGCGGCGCGATGGGAAAGCAACTGTAGAGGTCGAGGTACCTCACGCGGTCGATTGTCGTCCCGACCGACTCGAGGAGCTCCGCGCCGGCACGCCGCATCCCCGGCAGCGTGTGGTAGTCGACGCGGTCCTTGAAGAACCAGTGCTCGGTCACGTCGACGCCCGCCCACGGGTAGACCCAGCGGTCGCGCGCGATGCCGAGCCGG
>CAZLYE010000473.1:0-2629 GCA_964562865.1 uncultured Binatia bacterium (SeqCode)
CTCGGGGGCGGCGCCGGCGTTCCCGGCAGGTCGACAGATCACGCGGACACCCTTCCGCGCGAGCCGCGCCATCCGCTCGCGGACGGCGCGGACTCCCGCGCGGTCCGTCCCCCGCGCGACGAGGATCTCGACCCGGACCCCCGGACCCCGGCGCAGCACCTCCTCCGCGATCATCTCCGCGAGGTACGGCGTGAGAGGCCCCGCATGGTGGAGCGTCGCGGCCCCCGGAGCCGACCCGCGGACGCTCGCCCGGACGAACGGCGATGGTTCCATGCCGCCAGCATGGCGCCGCATGGTTGCCACGCGGGGTCGTCCGCATGAGATCTTCGTGATCGTCTGCGCGCGGACCCGCACCGCTGGCGCCGTTCCAACTCGATCTCCGCCAGGGGATGGGCGTGGGGGGACCGGGGGGGGCCCGTCGACGAGTGGGAGGCGGGGACGACCGTCCCCCCGCGGCGCCCCAAGGACCCCCGAGGAGACGGGCATCCCCCGGTCCCCCCACGCCCATCCCCGCGCATGCGGGGTCGACTTGGAATCCGCTAGCCGTGCCCGAGCGACGTCACGAGGAATGGCAGCACGATCGACGTCGCGATGAGCACGATGATGACCCACTCGAGCACCTCCATGCGCCGCGTGGCGGCGAAGTCGGACATCTTCTGGTAGATGCTCTCGAGCGTCTCGAGCTTCCGGAGGATGCTCACGTCCCACTCCGCGAGGTGAAAGCGCCCGGAGACGAGCCGGTAGACGCGCGCGAGGTACTGGTCGCCGAGGAGCTTGAGGGCGTTGTTCACGCCCTCGAAGAGGAGCGCGCTGTCCACCTGGAGCGCGCCGATGCGTCGCAGCTCGCCGCGAAACGACCCAGGCACCCAGAAGCGCCGCCACGCCTGACGCGCCAGCGCCTCGTACGCCTCGTCGAGCGAGTCGTCGAGCCGCTGATCGAGATACCGCATCTCGAGGAGCTCCACGTTCGCGAACTCGAGCACGCTGCGCACGTCGTCCGCGTCGGGGTCGAAGACGAGGGAGGCATCCCAGTCGATCAGCGTGAGGTCGTTGGTGCGAAACGAGATGCGGCAGGCGAGCGCGTCGGTCACCTCCTCGCGTGACAGCGCCGTGCGCTCGGAGCGGAGGACCTGGGCCAGCTCGAGCGCGCGGTTCGTGAGGAGCGCTCCGGGCGAGATGTCCGTCGCGAGCGCCTCGATCTGGAAGATCGCGTAGGGCTCGACGAAGCTCGCGATGCGCGGCCTCGTGATCGCGGGATGGATGTCGGCGACGATCCGGTCGACGCGGCGCCGCGAGTCCGCCAGCAGCGACGGGTTCTCGTAGAGCGCCTCGCTGAGCGCGATCAGCTCGTCGAAGCCCCCCGCGAGCTCGATCGTGTAGCGGACCGAGATCGCCCCGAAGTCGTACACGAGCGCGTCGATGCTCGTGGCGGTCTTCCGGTGGCCGACGACGACGGGCTCGGCTTCCAGCATCACGCGCAGCGGCGGCGGCCGATACTCGAAGTAGCTCGGCGTCCGGCGCTTCGGCCGGATCGACGCCCGCTCCTTGAGCGTCGTGATGTGCTCCTGCGCCCGGTCGAGGTCGATCGAGAAGCCGGCCTCGTAGGCGAACAGGGCGTGGCACACACCGCGCTTCACGACCAGCGATGGCGCGTCCCACGGCGAGGCAGCGGTGTGCGGCATTATCCGTCCCTTCCCTGTCCCGGGTTCTAGCAGAAGGCGGCCGGCGAAGGGGGTGCCCCGGGACGCCCGCCGGGAGGGAGCAACCCGACCGGCGTGGACGCCCCGGGGCGGTTGGGGTGGGCGAGGCGAGGGCCCACTCATACCGGATGCGGATTGCAACTCGTCGCGGGGGCGGTGAAATGTCAGCGACCCGACGTCCTCACCCGCCGCAGGTTCCGTGCACCCAGAGGATGATCCTTCCGATCCGGTCCGCGTCCAGGGCCGCGAAGGGCGGCATCACCTCATAGCCGGACTGGACCGCCTCGAAGAAGTCCGGGACGTCGTAGCAACGGATGTCCGGACCGTGCTCGCCGAAGGCGTTCTGTCCCCCGCCTCCCTTCGGCCCGTGGCACGTGGAGCAGTTGGCGGCAAAGAGATCGGCGCCGCTCACACCGAACGCGGTGCAGAGCAGGTCGAGGACCTGCTGGACGTGGGTGACGTCGTCGGGCGTGAAGGCGCTGAACGCCGGCATGGCGGCCGCGCGTCCGACCGTGAGCGCGTCGGTGACGCGGGTCGCGCACCGGGCGGCGGGGGCGCGCGCCGTGCCGCCGCCGTAGGCGCCGTGGCAGGTCGCGCAGTTGCTCGCGTAGAGGTCGGCGCCGGTGGGCGCCGGGCAGAGCCCGTCGAGGTACCCCTGCAGGGTCGCGATGTCGGCCTCGGTCAGGTTCGGGAAGGCCGGCATGTCGCCCGCCGGCCCACCGGTGCGGCCGCTCCGGACGACGTCGTGGATCGCCCGGCTGCAGTGGATGTCGGGCTTCATGCCGATGCCGCGCGCGCCGGCCCCGTGGCACGAGGCGCAGTTGGCGGTGTAGAGGTCGAGGGCGGGGTTCCCGGTGCCGCCGCCGCCCGATCCCCCGCCGCACTGGCCGGACGCCACGAGGTCGACCCAGTGGCTGAGGATCTGATCG
>CAZLYE010000474.1:0-8399 GCA_964562865.1 uncultured Binatia bacterium (SeqCode)
GGACGTGCGGGTGATCGTTCCGCCCTGGTCGCTGCTGCTCTCGATTCTTCCCGGGCTCGCCTGGCTCACGCTGGCGACGTGGCTGGCTCCGGCCGGCTGGTTTCACGGCGCCGTCGTCGACAACCTGTGGGGCCGCTTCTTCCGGGGCCTCTACCACCCCCGCCCCTGGCACTACTTCTTCGTCCAGTTCCCCGCCCGCTCGTTGCCCTGGAGTCTCTTCTGGCCTGTCGTCGCGTGGGCCGGGTGGCGCCGGGTCTTCGTCGCGCACGCCGATCCGGAGCGGGCGCGGGCCTGGCGATTCCTCCTCGCGTGGGTCGGCGTGATGTTCGTCTTCTTCTCGATCTCTGCCGGGAAGCGCGAGCTCTACATGGTGCCCGCCATGCCGGCGGCAGCACTGCTCACCGCCGACGCGCTGCTCGTGTTCCTGTCGCAATGCTCCGATGTGCCGCGCTGGTGGACCGCCGGCGCGGCCGTCGTCGCGACGGCCGCGGCGAGCGCCGGCGTCGCGCTCGTCATTCACCCACGCGTCGCTGACGTCGACCTTCCGCGACTGCTCGGCGTCGTCCTCGTCGCGATCACGGCGGCGTCGGCGATCGCGTGGTGGAGGGTCGGACGCGTCCGAGCTCCCGCGCTCGGACGTATGGGCGTGACGATCGCGGCGATCTTCGCGGTGGAGCTCTGGATGTTCCAGCTCGTCTATCCGAGGATCGACGGCGAGCAGTCGGCGCAGGGCATCGCGCGCGCCGCCGCGGCGCGTGTGCCACCCGGCGGCAGCGTCGGCGCGGTGACCAGCACGCCGCTCGTGGCCGCGCTCCGCTACTACGGCGGAAAGCCGGTCGAGCTGATCGAATCGGCCGCCGAGATGCGGGCCTTCCTCGCTCGCGGCGGGCGCGTGATCGTGGCGGAAGCCGGCAAGCACGACGACGTGCGATCGGTCGCTCCCATGCGCATCACCGAGCGCGTATGGAGCGGGGACCGGGCGCTCTTCGTGCTGACGCCGGTGGACGACACCGCCAACGAACGCCGAGCGAACGCACCCGCCGACCGGTGACGCTCCGCGCCGCGCTCGCGTGCTCCTCGCCACCGACGGCGCGCGCGGGTGGCGATCGCGGGGCTTCAGAGCAACGTCATTCACTTCTGGCTGTTGGCGTTGTGCTGACGCAGGCGGCACGCGACGCCACGCACATCCGACGCGCCCCCTGCACCGAACCTCTGTTGGAGTGTCATCTGGAGTGTCATCGAAGTTTCACGCGCGCTCGTGTCGGAGGCGCGCCGCTGCTACTCTCGCGCGCTCGCGAGCGGAGGAGCGACGCCGGATGACGAGACGGACCGTGCGGCTGGCCGGGGTGACGGCGCTCGTCTTCGGAGGCGGCTTCCTCGGCACACCTGCTCTCGCCCGGTGCAGGAGGGACTGCAGCACTAATGGGTGACGAACATCCAGGCCGAGATCGCGACGATCCGCGCGAAGTACTCGAACGTGCGCG
Organism: uncultured Binatia bacterium (SeqCode); assembly: GCA_964562865.1. Taxonomy (GTDB): domain Bacteria; phylum Desulfobacterota; class Binatia; order DP-6; family DP-6; genus CAZLYE01. Next base: position 1,485 of record CAZLYE010000474.1, read on the forward strand.
AGATCATCCTGCAGCCCGTGGTCGGCGGGCCGAACGACGGGGTGTATGAATTCGGCAACCCGAGCGTTCCGGTCCACGCCTCCGTCATCCATCCGACCATCGAGCAGGCGATCGCCCAGGTGGTCGGCGGGGACGTGGTGGCCGGCATGTCGCCCGAGGTGCGGACGTGTGCCGATTACGCCGACGACACGGGCCATCTCTGCTTCCCGGACTTCGACTCCTGCGGGACGCTGAACGCGCGCGGTCCGATCGGCACCCTGATCGGCGACTTCTACAGGAACTTCTGAGCGTGGGTGCGGCGCGCCTCAGCGGGGCGGGCGCGACCGGTCGCGGAACCACACGCGGTAGCGCTCGAGACGCGCGGCCTGTTCGGCGGGCGCGCGGCGCCGGCACGGCGCCGCCTCGGCGCTCCCTGGCGGCGCCCCCCAGCGCACCTCGACGCAGTCGTTGGGGTCGTAGCCGACCTCGAACGCCGCGGTCCGCGCGAGCACGTCACCGAGGGTGAGCGTCCAGGGCGACCCGTCGCTCCGCGTGTATTCGAAGCGCCGCGCGGCCGCCTCGTCACGGAGCATCGCGTCCAGCGTGGCACGCACGTCCTCTCGCGACCCGGCCGTGGGCGCCGCGAAGCGCTCGGGTCGCCGCGCCGCCTTCTGGGGGAAGCCCCGCACGACGTCGATCGCGATGAGCAGGCGGAGATCGCGCGACGGGGTCGCGTAATCCTCCCACGCGCCGGCCGTCTCGAAGATCGCGGCGCCCTCGGGCATCGGGATCGCCCCCGCGTGCGTCGCCGCGAACGCCTCGCCGTTGGCGACCGAGCGGATGCGGGTCCGTATCTGCTCGTCCAGCGCGGCGATCACGGCGCGGAAGGCCACCGCCGGATCGAGGGGGACGGGCGAGAGCACGTCGTCGACGCGATCGTAGAATCCCTCCGCGTCCGACTGGTACTGCTCGAGCGAGTAGTCACCCCAGTCGGGGTTCGTGAGGATCTCCCGGTTGGAGAGGGGACGGAGGGCTCCGCCGGCGTCCACGATCGGGCGGAAGTGCTTGAAGCCCGCGCTGCCGAGCGAGGGATCGACCGCGAAGAGAAAGTTGCCGCGCCAGTAACGCTTGCGGGCGACCGTACCGTCGGGCTGCGCGTCGACGGCGAGGAGGATGCCCGGCGAGGAGGCCGTCTGCGTCACGCGCTGTACGAGCACGAGCGTGTGCCCGTAGGGATCCGCGTAGACCGTGCCGGGGCGCAGCGTGTCCGTGGAGAGCCGCGTCGGGTAGAAGTCGGTGCGATCGTCCTCGGCGGGCGCCCGGCCGGCTCCCGACTGAACGCCCCACGCGACGTCGCGCGAGAGGAACTGCTGCATGCGCGCCAGCGCGTCGCCGCCGCCCTGCATGACCTCGGCGCTCGAGTGCCAGCGGGTGCACCGCGGAGGCCGTCCGCCCTCGCCGCGGCTGCAGTCCGACCAGGCGAAGGGCAGCCCGAGCTTCCACGCGAAGTACGCGCGCAGGAAGTACGGCAGGTCGGCGCAGTCGGGCCCGAGTCGGAGACCGCGGTCGCCGTCCTCGCCGAGCCCGAGGTGGTCGTGGAGGAAGTTCCGCGCGGGTTGGCGCGTGACCTCGTCGAGGGCGTGCCAGCTGGGCTCGGCGTCGAGCGGATCGTCGAAGAGCTTCTCGATCCACGCGGCGTAGAGCGCCTCCGTGGCCCGGTTCCACGCCCGCGTGACGGGCCAGACGCCCGCGGGTCGACGGGACGGCCCGCCGACGGCCACGTCGACGCACGTCGACTCCGCGGCCTCGAGACACGCCCGATGGACGCCGGCGCCCTTCGCGGTCAGCTCGAGGTACCACCAGTAGGGCGGGCCGCCGTGCCGTTCGCGCGTCGCCCCGAGCCGCTGGCCTCCGGCCGTGACCGCGAGCGTACCCTCCACGGGGCGATCCGACGTGGCGACGATCCGGAGCGGACCGCCCACGACCGGCGCGTCGGGGCTGACGAAGACGACGGTCCCCGAGGACGCCTCGCGTCCGGCCGCTCGGCCCGAGACGAGGAGCGCGACGATCAGGACGAGCCAGCCGCGCGACATGGACACGGCCTACTGCCCGCCGGCCGCCCGGTCCAGCCCGGGACACCGTTAGGAACGCCGACGGAATGAACGGCTTGACGGCCCGTCGCGCTGCGCCCTAAGAGGCGTGGCCTCATGCCGCGCCTGAGCGTCGTTCTCCTGCTCGCGCTGCTGGTGCCCTCCGCGGCGCTGGCCCGGTGTCCTCAGGGCTCGGCGACCGGGGCGTTCCTCGAGCCAGGGCGTTACGGGGTCGGCGTGCGGACGCTTCCCCTCGTCGACACCTCGCGCCAGACGCCCGCCCATGGGAACGTGGAAGCGCTGCCCTCCCGCACGCTCACGACCGAGGTGTGGTACCCGACGGCGCCGCACGCGGGAACGCCTCTCCGGGACGCCCCGGTGGCCCGCGGCCGGTTCCCGCTCGTCATGAGCGGCCACGGCTACGCCGACTTCCGCACGGGCGAGGCGTACATCGCCGAGGCGCTCGCGAGCCGCGGATACGTGGTGGCGGCGCCGGACTTCCCGCTCACCAATCTGGCCTCGAATCCGCGGGACCCCCTGGACGTCGCCAACCAGCCGGGCGACGTGCGGTTCGTGCTCGACCAGGTCCTCGCGCTGGCGAAGACGCGGGACGCCTGGCTCGCAGGTCGAATCGACCGTCATCGGATCGCCGCCTCCGGGCTCTCGTTCGGCGGGCTCACCACGCTCCTCGTCACCTTTCACCCGACGCACCGCGACCGTCGCATCCGCGCCGCGGTCGCCCTCGCGCCGGCGTCCTGCTCTCTCGACGAGCGCTTCTATCGCGCAGCCCGTCCGCCGCTGCTCATGGTGCAGGGGACGCAGGACCTGCTCTTGCCGATCGAGGCCAACTCGGCCCGGACGTACGCCTTCGCGCGGTCGCCGCGGGAGCTGGTCATGCTCGAGGACGCCACCCACTCCGCGTTTGCGGGGCTGATCACGGCCCCGGCCGACGAGAGCTACGATGCGACGTTCGGCTGCCCCCTCGTCGTGGCCGAGTTCGGGGCGAACTGGTCGCGCCTCCCGGCGCTCGACGATCCCGCGAACGGCATCGACGTCTCGGGCTGCGGCTTTCCGTGTCAGGGACCGGTGCCGACGAACCCGCCCATGCAGGCCACGCGGCAGCACGCCCTCACGCAGGCGACCGTGGTCGCCTTCCTCGAGTCGACCTTCCGGAAGTCACGGCCGGCGCGGTGCTTCGTGCGGCAGGGCCTCGCCGCGGAGAATCCCGACGTGCACGTCGAGCTCCACGCTGCGGGTCGTTGACGCCCGACGGGTCCGTCGCGGCGGCGGTCAGGGCAACGACGAGGGCGCGCACGTCGACACCCCCGCCGCGACGCTCACGTACGGCACGCTCGCCAGGGCCGTCGTGATCTGGCCCGAGGCCGGGTCTATCACCCGGAGTGTCGAGGTCCCGGTGACCGTCACGAAGACGAAGAAGCTGCCGCCCCAGTGCGCGAAGGCCCAGGCCTGCAGCCCGGACCCGAACCCCCCGGCGAAGGAATACTGCTGGCCGATCGCCGCGCCGGTGACCCTGCTCACCTGTTGGACGAACGCCGTCGCGATCCCGGGGTAGAACCCGAAGAGTGTCGCGGCGCCCGTTCCCGTGAGCACGGCGGCGAATTCGCCCTGGTTCGTCAGGGTGCCGACGGGAGTCGCGACGAGCGTCGTCGGATCCACGACCGCGAGGGTGCCACCCGGCGTCGCGTTCACGTCGCCGCCCCCGAGGTAGAGCTTCTCGGTGCCGCCGCCGGACGTGTCCGTCACGAAGGCCATCGCGAACAGATCCATCCCGTTCTGACGGGGGGTGTATCCGGAATTGATGCAGCTCGAGATGCTGCCGGTCGACGTCTTGAAGATCTCGCCGCTCGTGTAGAGCACCCAGACCGTACCGGCGCGATCGATCGCCATCGAGTACGGGGTCGTCGGCCCCGTCCATCCGGGCACCGACGGGCCCGCCGGACAGGCGAGCGCGCCGATCAGCGAGAACGGATCCTGCGCCGCGGCGAGCTTCCGTGGGTCGAAGCGGCGCAGGACATTGGCGTCGTCGAGGACGTATATGTCGTCGCTGCCGGGGGAGGAGCACGGCAGGGTCGTGGTCGTCGTGCTCGCCGGGGTGACCGTCGTGGAGGTCGTGGTCGTCGGTCCCGTGGCGGCGAGGAGGTCCGCGACGCATCCGTCGACGACGCCCTCGATCGACCCCGCGCCTCCGGGACACGGCACCGGGCGATCCGCCTTCGCGACCGCCGCGGCGAACTTCGCCTCCACCTTCGCGACGCACGCGGGGTCGACGGCCGTCCCGTGCTGGATCGCCTTCCGCTGACACTTCATCCTTCCGGCGACCTTCCTGGTGGCCGCCTTGAGCTTCGTGATGCGGCACCGCTCGGGACCGCCTGGCGCAGCGCTCGCGGCGACGACGCCGAGCAGGACCACGGAGGTCCCGACGAGCAGGATCCGACGAGAGCAGGCGAGCATGGCGACCGGAGACTCGGCGACGGCGGGCGTAGTATGCACACAATCGGACCCTCCTCAACGGAGTGGACGCGTGGCACGAAATGGCAAGCATCCGCTCGCCGGGAATGCTTCAGTTCACTCACGACGGTGCCGTCGGGACAGAAGGAGGATCGACGATGTCGAGGAGGCTCTTGATCCTGGTCGTGATCACGGCGTCCGTGGCGACCGGCGTGAAGGCACAGAATCCGAGGCAGGGGCAGGCGCAGGTGCTGAAGGCGTGCAAGCCCGACATCGCACGGTTCTGCAGCAAGGTCCCGCCGGGGCAGGGGCGGATCAAGGAGTGCATGAAGGCGCACCTCCCGGAGCTGTCCGAGCCGTGCAAGGAGCAGCTCTTCCAGACCTGGCTGCATCAGTAGAGAGCCAGGGCGAGGATCTGTCGAGGGTGGACTACTTCGCGAGGTGAGCGAGCGCGTTCCGCATCGGCGCGCTCGAGACTCTGACCAGCCCCTCGAGTGGATGGTTCATCTCCTCGATCAGGAAGACCGAGCCGGCGACCGACAGCGCGCACAGCAGCAGGGTCACGACCACGGTCGGGTTGGCGGCGGTGACGACGCCGAACCCGGCGAACAGGATCGCGAGCCAGATGACGAGGACCACGAGGAAGGCTGTCGGCAGCGAGCCCTGACCCCGGGTGATCACCAGCCAGCGCGCCTGGGCCACCTGGCCGCTGATCTCCAGGGCGCGCGCCTGGAGCCGCCGCTGCTTGTCGTCCTGCGGGGCGAGGTCCTGCAGCTGCTCCTGGAACTGGTCGACCTTGGCCACCCTGTCGGGAACCTCGAGCGTCGCCATCTCGTCGTGCCCCGAGAACATGGTCTCCACCAGCGAGGCGAACAGGGTGCGCAGCAGCCTGCGGGCGTCGCCGGTCTCGGGCCCGTACTGGGCCAGGGTGCGGTCGAGGAGCACGACCCTGGCAGCCGCCTGCGTGAGCTCGGCGCCCATCTCGTCGTACGAGGCCTTCGCGGAGGCGATCAGGAGGCCGAGGACGAGCGCGGCGAGCGTGGCCACGAGGCCGACTCCCAGCTTCACCACCCCGATCGACTCCTCGCGGAGGTGATGGTCGGGCAGGAACGAGCGGAGGTACAGCCCGAGCAGCCCGCTGACGAAGACGCACGCGAACACGAGGAGGCCGATGGCGAGGGGGCTCATGATTCGGGACGCGGTGCTCGGGCGCCGGAGGTCATCGCGCGCGCGAGCCCCGGCGCCGGCGATCCCGCTAGACGTGCTTCTTCAGCTTCTGCCAGAGCGTCTCCTTCGGGGTCGTCTTGCACTCGTCGACCAGCGCGCCGAGGGGCTGACCGAACTTGTCGAACGCCACCGTTCCGACCGCGGCGTCGTTCTTCGCCGCCTGGTAGCCGTCGACCCAGAACGCGATCCGTTGCTGATCGTTCGGGTTGAGCGCGAGGAACTCCTCGCACGTGATCTGATCCACCTGCTTGGTCTTGGCGATCGCTGGCCGTCCGGTGGCCAGCAGGCTGCCGAGAACCACTCCCACCCCGACCGAGCCGACGATCCAGTGCCTGCGCATGGTGCCCTCCCTGGCGGTCTCGCGTACCAACTCGCGCTTCCCCCTGTCTTGCCCTTTCGCGCCACGGCCTGGACCGGCACTTTCCGCGGCACGTCCGTTCATTCCGGTGCCATGCCCTCAGCGCTTGCGACGGCGAGCGGGTGGGGCAAAACGCCGCGCAAAAGGGTCGCCGCCCGAGTCTCTGCAGGAAATCCTGCGCGGCGTGCGCGATGCGACGGCGGCACCCGACTTGCTCCTGCAGGAGACGACCGTTCGATTCGCGCAACGAGCGACCCAACTCACCGACGAGAGGAGCAAATGGCTATGGTTCCGGCAGAGAGAGTGCGGAAGAGATCGAAGGGCTTCACGCTGATCGAGCTGCTCGTGGTCGTGGCGATCATCGGCATCCTCGCCGCGATCGCGATCCCGCAGTTCGCTCAGTACCGGGCCCGCGGCTTCCACGCCCGCGCGGCGTCGGATGCCCGCAACGCGGCCACTGCCCAGGAGGCGTACTTCGTCGACAACAACACGTACGCCTCGGGCGCCTGCACCACGCTGCCCGGCTTCACAGGGTCGGGCAACATCACCTGCACGACCAACGGGACGGGCGTCGCCTTCACGGTGACGGCGACGTACTCGGGTGACGGCTACACCTGCACGTGGACGAGCGCCCCGGCGGCCGGCCAGTCCAACATGGTCTGCGCGTAGTTTCCAACAGCCCCCAAGGGTTCCTCCCCTTCAGGGCTTCGGGGGGGCGGACTGGTTGGTCCGCCCCCCTTTTTTGTCCGTCGCGCCGGAGGCAGCCCCGTCCCGCGGCCTCACCAGCCGTAC
>CAZLYE010000475.1:0-3066 GCA_964562865.1 uncultured Binatia bacterium (SeqCode)
TCGTGCACGACGATCGCGACCCAGCGGTCGTTCCCGGCGCACGGGAAGACGCCGTGCGGCGCCTCGCGCGGCGAGCGGTTGCCCAGCCGCCCGAGGATCTCGCCGTTCGCCGTGTAGGCGAGGATGGACTCGGCGAGGCAGACGATCCCGCCCTCCACCTGGGCGAGGTCGACGTGCTGCCCCTCGCCGGTCCGCCGCCGGTGGAGGAGGGCGGAGGCGAGGAGCAGGGCCGCGAAGCGTGGAGACAGGGAGTCGGTGATCGTGCCGAACGGGCCGACCGGCTCGCGGTCGGGCCACCCGGTCAGGTGGTTGAAGCCGGCGAGCGCCGAGCCCTGGCCGCCGAACCCGGGGTAGTGCCGCTCGGGCCCCGTCTGGCCGTTGAGGCACGTGCTCATCATCACGAGATCGGCACGCTCCTTCACGAGCGAGGCGTAGTCGAGGCCCCACTTCGCCATCGCCCCCGGCGCGAAGTTCTCCGCGACGGCGTCTGCCCACAGGGCGAGCCGCCGCGCGACCGCGACGCCCTCCGGCCGCGAGAGGTTGAGGGCGACGGAGAGCTTGTTGGCGTTCAGCACGGCGAAGTGGTGCGCGCCGTCGAGGCCGCCCGGCGACGTCGGCGTCAGACGGAGCGTGCGCAGGAAGTCCGGCCGCTGCCGCGACTCGACCCGGATCACCGTCGCGCCGTGGTCCGCGAAGTAGCGCGTCGCGACCGGGCCGGCCGCGCCCGCGCCGAGCTCGAGGATGGTCGTCCCGGCGAAGAGATCGGTCACACGACACCCTCAGCGCGGAGCCGCTCCACGTCGGGCGCCGCGAGGCCGAGCTCGGCGAGGACCTCGGCCGTGTGCTCGCCGAGCCGGGGCGCGGGCCGCCGGATGCCGATCCGGGTGGCCGTGCTCCGGGCGAACGATCCCGGGTAGCGGAGGCGGCCGCGGGCCGGATCGTCCACCTCGACGAAGAACTCCCGCGAGGCGAGCTGCGCCGACGCGGTGATCTCGCGGGCGGTGTTGATCGGCGCGAGCATGAGGTTCCGCTCGCACGCGGCGCGGTAGAGCTCGGACATCGTCTTCGTCATGAAGAACGCGCCGAACTCCCGCGACAGCGCGTCGACGTCCGCCTGCGTGAGGAGGTTGTGGTTGTACGTCTTCCAGTCGATCGCCTTGAGGCTCGCCGACGCCATGCCCTCCTCGTCCATCCACCGCACCATCGCGACGAGGCCGGGGATCCGCGCGGCGCCGCCACGGAGGGCGAACGACACGAAGCCGTCCCGGCAGGGCCAGATCTCGCGTGCGACGCTCTTCTCCTGGCGCATGAACGCGCCCGCGCGCGAGCCGCGGTTGCCGGTCATGGCGTACATCGCGGCGGTGCCGATGTTCGGCATGACCATGGCCTGCTGGAGCGCGACGTCGACGTGCTGGCCCTCCCCGGTCCGCTCGCGGGCGAGCAGCGCGAAAACGACACCCACCGCGGCCTCGATGCCGCCGTGGTAGTGCGAGACGGGGAGCGTGCAGCGGACCGGCGCGCGGTCGGGGTCGCCCGTCGAGTAGAGGTTCCCGCTGGTCGCGATCACCGTCAGGTCCGAGCCACGCCAGCCCGCGCGCGGTCCGGTCTCGCCGAACGGCGTGAGCGTGCAGTGGACCAGCCGAGGGTTGCGCGCGTGGAGCTCGGACCAGCCGAGGCCGCGGAGGGGATCGGTCTCGAGCACGACGTCGGCGCGGGCCACGAGGTCGAGGAAGAGGGCCCGACCGCGCGGCCGCTCGAGGTCGAGTGTGATGCCGCGCTTCGAGGTGTTCATGGCGAGCCAGCCGAGCGCGCGCTCCGGGTCGGCCGCCCCGCCCCAGAAGGGCGCGCGACGCCGGGCGGGATCCCCGCCCGGTGGCTCCACCTTGACGACGTCCGCCCCGAGGTCGCCGAGCAGCTTCCCAGCGAAGAAGCCGGGCTCCCGCGTCAGGTCGAGCACGCGGGTGCCGTCGAGGTTGCCGTGCGGCGCGGCCATGCGAGGCCGCGGACGCTAGCCGCCGCCCATCGGGCGGTCAAGCGCGTGCGCCGAGACCCGTGGTGTGGCGCGCGATGACGCCGAGGAGCACCTCGACGTCCACCGGCTTCCGCATGTACGCGGCCACCCCGGCGGACCGCATCTCGTCACCCGTGCCGTAGGCCGACATCACGACGATCGGCGCCTGCGACGCCCGCACGACGTCGTGCTCGATGAACTGCCAGCCGCTCATTCGGGGCATCATGAGATCGAGGAGGATCAAACACGGCTCGAGGCCGGCCTCCAGGTGTCCCACCGCCTCGACACCGTCCACAGCGGGGACAGTCTCGTAGCCTTCCGCCTGGAGGACCTCCACCATGGCGTCGCGCACGTCGTCATCGTCCTCGACGACGAGTATTGGACGCGACTTGTCCATCCGCACCGGGACAGCAGGTTCCACAGAATCGAGGTCGAGGTCAATGGATTTTTTCGAGGGTGAGCGTCAAATTTTTCACCGCCCTCCGGGTGCGGAGGCGCGGCAGGGCGACGTTCGCCCCGGCATGCGACGTGCTTACGCCTCGGTGCGCCGACCCGGCATCTGCGGTGAAGTGAGTCGCGCCGTGCTCCTCGCCGCGGGGCTCGGCCTGAGCCCCCACGTGGCGGGTGCCACGGCACCGACGTTTCCCGGGATCGAGACGGTCACGGTGACCAGCCCGGACACCGACGTTCCGATCGCCGACTCGGGCTCGCTCACCTCGCTCATCAGCGTCAGCGGCGCTCCCGGGGTGGTCGTCGACGTCGACGTGTCGGTGGACATCACCCATCCCGCCGCCAACCAGCTCGACATCTACCTCGTGTCGCCGAGCGGCACGACGGTCACGCTCAGCACGGACAACGGCGGCTCGAACGCCGACGTCTTCGCCGGGACGGTCTTCGACGACCAGGCGCCCGGGACGCCGTCGGCGCCGAACGTCCGGAACTTCGTATACACGACCGGCGTCGCGACGGGCCCCATCCAGCCCGAGGAGGCGCTCGGGAAGCTGGTCGGAGAGCCGGCGAACGGGCCGTGGGTGCTGGTCGTGTCCGACGACACC
>CAZLYE010000476.1:0-2951 GCA_964562865.1 uncultured Binatia bacterium (SeqCode)
TTCGACGAGCCCGCGACCCGCTTCGTTCCTCAACGCGACGCCCGCGGGCGAGGAGCGGGAGCCGCGAGGGCACACCGGCCCCACCCGCGCGCGGGACCCTACGCGAGCTCGGCGATTGTCACTCCTGCTCCTCCGGGTTGGTCGGCCTCGTGGAACGCCGCGCAGTACGGCGAGCTGGCGAGGAACTCGTGGACGGCGCGCCGGAGCGCGCCGGTGCCCACGCCGTGGACGACGCGGACCTCGGCGACGCCGGCGCGGGCGGCACGGTCGAGGAAGGCGGCGAGCTCGTCGACGGCCTCCCGCGCGCGCCGGCCGATCAGGTTGATCTCCTCGGGGGCGTCGGCCGGGCGGTCGATGGCGATCGCGACCTTCTCCCGCGCGGGCGCGTCGCCGACCACGCGGAGCTGAGCGGCGGGCACCTCGAAGCGGAGGCCGCCGCGCTGGATGCGTGCACGCTCGCCCTCGATCTCCACCAGCTCGCCGCGGATGCCGCGGCCGACCACCTCGACGACGTCGCCCGGAACTGGTGCCCGTCCGCGCTCGCGCTCCGGTTCCGTCTCGCGCGCCAGGGCGGCGACCTCGTCGGCCGCTTCGCGCACGAAGGTGCGGAGCGTCGCGGGATCCGGCCGGCGCCGGAGCTCCTCGAGCACCTCGCGCCCGCGGGCCTCGAGCTCGCGGAGGAAGCGGCGCGAGGCGTCCAGGTCCTCGGACCAGCGGTGGCGCTGGCGCCGCCGGAGGTCCTCGGTCAGCGCCTCGGTCTCCGCGCGCGCGGCGGCGAGCCGGACGCGCTCCGCCTCGGCTGCTTCGCGGCTCGCCTCGTAGGCGCGCCGGCTCTCCTCCAGGCGGGCGACGGCGCGCGCGAGCTCCTGGCTCTCGCCCACGAGCAGCCGCTCCGCGACGTCGAGGGCGCGCGGCGGGAGCCCGTGCCGGCGCGCGATCGGGAGCGCGAGGCTCTGCCCCACGGTGTGGTAGGCGAGCCGGAAGCGGGGCGCTCCGGTCGCCGGCTCGACGTCGAAGGCCGCCACGTCGAGCGCGGGATTCGCCAGCGCGAACGTCTTCACCTGTGGGAAGTGCGACGTGAAGACCACGCGCGGCCCGCGCTCGAGGAGGTCCGTCAGGAGGCCGACCGCGAGGGCGGCGCCCTCGACGGGATCGGTGCCGGCGCCGGGCTCGTCGAGGAGGACGAGGCTCGCCGGGCCCGCGGCCGCCGCGATCCGCGCCAGGTTCTCGACGTGCCCCGTGAACGTCGAGAGGTCCCGGTCGATCGACTGCTCGTCCCCGATGTCGACCAGCACCGTGCCGAGGAGCGGCAGCCGGCTCCCCTCGGCGGCGGGGACGAGCAGCCCCGCGTGCGCCATCGCGGCGCAGAGCCCGAGCGTCTTGAGCGCCACCGTCTTCCCGCCCGCGTTCGGGCCGGTGATCGCGAGACCGCGGCGCTCGGCCGGAAGGCGGAGGTCGACCGGGACCACGGGCCGGCCGGCCTCGAGGAGGAGCGGGTGGCGGGCACCGGGCAGCAGGAGGTCGTGCCCGCCGAGCGCCGGACGCGTGCAGCCGTGGCGCGCGGCGAAGGCGGCGGCCGCCCCCAGCGCGTCGACCGACGCGAGCGCGCGCTCGACCGCCTCCAGACGCCCGGCGTGCTCGCGGACGAGCGCGGTCAGCTCGGTGCGCACCCGGCGCTCCTCCGCCTCCTCGTCCTTCGCGGAGAGGAGCAGACGGTTGTTCAGGTTGACGGCGAAGAGGGGCTCGACGAAGACCGTCTCGCCGCTCGCCGACCGGTCCTGCACGACGCCGGCGACACCGCTCGCCGCCGACGTCCGGAGCGGCACGACGAAGCGTCCGTTCCGCACCGTCACGTACTGCTCCGAGACCACCGTCGCGTTGTCGGGGTCCCGGACCATGCGCGTGAGGCGCGCCTCCATCTCCGTGCGGAGCTCGCGGGTGACGCCCCGCGCGGCGGCGAGCGCCGGGCTCGCGTCGTCGCGCACCTGCCCGGTGTCGTCGAGCGCGTCGCCGAGCGGCCCCGCGACCTCCGGCACGTCCTCGAGGCCGCCCGCCACCATCGCGAGGCCGGGGAAGCGCGCCGCGTCGCGGCGGAGCCACGCGCGGACGTGGCGCGCCGTCGCGAGGAGGTCCCGGACGTCGGCGAGCCGGCGCGGCTCGAGCGTGGCGCCGAACGGCGCGGCCGCGGCGAGCGTGGGCGCGAGGAGCGCCACGTCCGCGGTGGGAGGCGGGCCCGCCTCCGCCGCGAGGGTCACGACGGCGACCAGCGAGTCGAGGCGACGCTCGGCCTCGGCGAGATCGTCCGTCGGCTGGAGCTCGAGCACCGCCTGCCGTCCCGCCGCCGAGCGCGCGCCCGCGGCGATCGCTTCGAGCACGCGGGGAAGCTCGAGGGTCTCGAGGTCGCGGGACGGCAACGGACCGATCCTACCGTCCGCCGTCCGCGAGGGGAATCAGCCGGTCACCGCTCGGTCCGGGAGCCTGTCGGGTGGCAGGACGACCGGAGGCTCGCAGTCGTGCGTCGCCTTCCCCGGCGGCGGGTTCTTGCGCTCGGCGACGATCGAGAGCCGCCGGTTCTCGTCGGCGAGCGGGTCCTCGGGCACGAGCGGCTCGGTGTCCGCGTAGCCGACCACGCGATGGATCTGCCCCGGCCGGAGCCCGTTCGCCTCGAGCACCTTCCGCGCCGCGTTGGCGCGCTCCCACGCGAGCTCCCAGTTCGTCATGCCGGACTCGGGCGGGTACTGGCGGCTGTCGGTGTGTCCGCCGATCTGGACGGGGTTGGGCAGGCGGCCGAGATGGTCGCCCAGCCGCTTCAGCAGCTCGACCAGCGCCGGCTTCAGCTTGGCCGACGAGACGTCGAAGAGCAGGTCCCGTCCCTTGTCGACCACCTGGATCGAGAGGCCGGCGTCGGTCACCTGGACGATGACCTGGTCCTTCATCGCCGCCATCTCGGG
>CAZLYE010000477.1:0-3813 GCA_964562865.1 uncultured Binatia bacterium (SeqCode)
CCGGGCGGCGAGAACTACGGCTGGAGCGTGTTCGAGGGCCGGCACTGCTTCACGCCCATCCCACCAGCGACCGACTGCCCGAACCCGCCGACCGGCTTCACGATGCCGGTCCTCGAGTACGACCACGGCCAGGGCTGCGCCGTGATGGGCGGCTTCGTCTACCGCGGCTGCGCGCTGCCCGATCTCCGCGGAACGTACTTCTACGCCGACTACTGCTCCGCGTTCATCCGCACGTTCCGGGGCGTGAGCGGCGGCGACGCGACGAACACGGCCGACCGGACGACGGACCTCGCCCCGGGGATGGGCCTCTCGATCGACAGCCCCACGACGTTCGGCGAGGACGCGCAGGGCGAGCTCTACATCGCGGACTACGGGGGCGAGATATTCAAGATCGTACCGGCGCCCTGATCAGGACTCGACCCGGAGCGCCTCGTTCAGCGCGCCGACCAGCAGGAGCCAGAGCAGGTAGTAGCCCGCGGGCAGCGTCACGACGAGGAGCAGCAGGCCCGAGAACCACCGGCCCTCGGCGGCGAGGAGCCCGTTCACCGCGATCGCCAGCACGAACCCGAGAACGGCCCCCCACACCCCGATCCCGACGCGTGGCCAGAGGCGCACGCGGAGCCAGTTCCACGCTCCCCACGTGAGCGGGAGGAGGAAGAACGGCACGTACGTGAGCGGGAGGAACTGCGGGAAGATCGCCGTGAGGACCGCACGCCCCGTGTAGGGCACGACGATCAGCGTCCCGGCAACGCCGGCGCCGATCAGGTATGCGAGCAGCTCCACGCGACGCATCGGGCCTCCTCAGAGAACGCCCAGCATCACGGCGAGGAGCCGCCCCGGCTCGGGCGCGAGCAGCGTCGCCGCGACGATCGCCGCGACGGCGGCCGCGGCATCCCAGCCCGGGAGCGGGAAGCGGAGCCGGATCGGCTCCACGTCCTCCGCGAGCCGCGCGAGGAGACGGGGCCAGAGGTCCGCGGGGCCGCCTTCGCTCGCCCGTCGGACGACGGCGAGCGTCCGGGCGGTCGCGCGACACGCATCGCATCCCGCGAGGTGGCGCTCGACGGCCGGCCCGCCCGCCGCCAAAGCCGACGCCGTCTCGACGCATTCGAGCCCGGCCGTCATCGGTCGTCCTCCTCGTCCGGCGCCAGGTCGGCGAGCAGATCGCGCAGCCGGCCCTGGCCGTAGAAGAGACGCGACTTGACCGTCCCGATCGACACGCCCGTCACGCACGCGATCTCCTCGACCGACAGCTCGCCCGCCAGCCGGAGCGAGCACGCCTCGCGCTGCCGCTCCGGCAACGCGGCGAGCGCCGCCGCGACACGCCGCTGCACCTCCGCGGCCGAGCCGAGACGCCCGCCGGGATCCGGAGCCGTCCGCTCGCGATCGACGGCGCGGAGCGGGAGCCAGCGGGTGAGGCGCTCGCGGCGGAGCCGCTTCCGGGCCAGGTTGTTCGCGATCGTGTAGAGCCACGGACGCACCGGGGCTCCGGGACGGAGATCGCCGCGGTGGGCGTGAAGCCGCTGGAACGTCTCGATCACCAGATCCTCCGCGGCGGCCCGCTCTCCGAGCATGCGCCAGAGGTGGCGATGAAGCGGCCGCTCGTAGCGGCGGAAGAGCGCTTCGAACGCACCGGGATCCCCGTCGCGATGGGCGGCGAGGAGGCTCTCGTCGCTCGCCTCCCGGGGAGTCTGCATGCGTCTCTCACATCGGACTGTACCCCGGTCGAGCCGTCCGGGTTCAACCGGCCACGTCGGTGAACGTTCTCCCGACAGCCGGGGTACTGCCGGACGAGGAGGCTGCCATGTGGACCGTCCCGAGCGTTCCCGTCCCCGGCCCGTGGCCCGCCATGCCCGTCGTCGCTCCCTGGCTCGCGGCGGCGGCGACCGGTGCTGTGCTGGCGGGCCTCGCCTTCACGCTCGTCCGCGTCGCGGCGGGGCGCCGACGCGAGCGCCGGGTGCTCCCGGCGGTCCGGCGGCTGCACGGCCTGCGCGCTGCCTAGGGCCGGCGGTGCCGCACGCCGTCGTGGTCGGTGCCGGGCCGGCCGGCGCCGCCCTCTCCTACCTGCTCGCCCGACGCGGCATCGAGGTGACGCTCCTCGAGCGCCACACCGACTTCGCGCGCGAGTTCCGTGGCGAGGGTCTCATGCCGAGCGGCGTCGCCGCGTTCGCCGACATGGGCCTCGCGAAGACGCTCGACGCGCTCCCGCAGACCCGGATCGACGGGCTCGACGTCTTCCGGCGGTCCCGGCGTCTCCTCCACCTCACGTCCGCGGAGCTCGGCGGTGTCGGCCCGCGCATCGTGTCCCAGCCGGCCATGCTCGAGATGCTGGTGGCCGAGGCGGGCCACTTCCCCGCCTTCCGGCTCGAGCGCGGGGTCACGGTTCGCGAGGTCGTCCGCGACGACCGGGGGCGCGTCGTCGGCGTGCGGCTCGACGCGAGCACGGGGAGCCGCGAGGTGCGCGGCGACCTCGTCGTCGGCACCGACGGGCGGGCCTCCGTCCTCCGCGTCCAGGCCGGCCTCCACGAGGAGCGGCTGCCGCAGGCGTTCGACATCGTGTGGTGCAAGGTGCCGCAGCCCGCGTTCCTCGACCGGGGCACCGCGCGCGCCTATCTCGGCGACCGGCATTTTGCCCTCGTCTTCCCCAGCTACGACGACCGGCTGCAGATCGGCTGGGTGATCGAGGAGGGATCGTTTCCTGGTGCGGACCGGAATCGCGCGCCGCCTCGCCGGCCCCGTGTTCCGTCGCTTCGCGAACGGCGTCGCCACCGTACGGCTCGACGCGTAGCGCGCACGGCGACCGCGCTTGACTCAACCCGGGCGCGCGCGTTTCACCAGAGGATGAACGCGACGCGGCTCGAGACGTTCCTCCAGCAGCGAACCGCGCGCCGTCTGCCCGCGCGCGCCGGCGTCGCGGTCGTCGATCTGCCGCGGGCGGCGATGCGGGTGCGGGTGGCGGGCCGCGGGCGTCACACGGTCGCGATCCTCCCCGACCCGCCGAACGTCATCGAGCACTACGACCGCCTGATCGAGCTGCTCGCGCCCGACGTCGGCGTCGTGTGCTTCGAGGCGCCGGGCTTCGGCTTCTCGACGGCGAAGCCGGACTTCGACTTCACGCTCGACACGATGGTGGGCACGATCGCGGCTCTGCTCGCCCGGCTGGAGCTCGGCCCATACGTTCTCGTGTTCCCGTGCTTCGCCGCGCTCGCTGCCGTGCGGCTCGCCGCGCATCACCCCGAGCTCGTCTCGCACCTCGTGCTCGTCCAGACGCCGGCGTGGCCGGAGGAGATCGCGTGGGTGCGGCGCGTGGACGCGCGCGGCTGGCTGCAGACGCCGGTCGTCGGCCAGCTCCTCATGAGCTTCGGCAAGCGCCGCGTGGCGCGCGGCTGGTACCACGCCGCGCTTCCCAGCGGCGCCGATCCGGCGCCCTTCCTCCGCCCGGCGCTCGACGCGTTCGACGCCGGGGCCGCGTACTGCCTCGCGTCGACGTTCCAGGCCGCTGCCCGGCAGCCCGAGCCGCGGCTCGGCGTGCTCCGCCAGCCCGCGCTCGTCGTCTGGGGCGACGCCGACCGCACGCACCGGCGGACGGACAAGCGCTCCATCCTGGCGCACGTCCCGCACGCGGACTGGGTGCAGTTCGACGCCGCGGGGCACTTCCCGGACCTCGAGCAGCCGGAACGCTTCCGCGACGAGCTCCCCAACGTGCTTCGGTCGGCCACTGGCGTGCGTGTTGGGGGGCGGGGTGCCGGGGGACCCCGGGCGCCCCGCGACCCACGCGCGTCGTGAACGACCTCCGCGGGCGGCGTGGAGGCGGCG
>CAZLYE010000478.1:0-4685 GCA_964562865.1 uncultured Binatia bacterium (SeqCode)
CGCTATCGAGCTGGAAGCCGTTCGTGAAGCTGCTGCGGACGACGTTGGCAGCGATGCCGTTGAAGATGAGATCGCCCTGCGAGTCTGGGAAGAAGGCGATCCGAGAGTAGCGGCTGACACCCGCGACCTGGTAGTCGAAGCGGTCGATCGTCCCTTGGAGCGCGAGGACGTTGTAGTAGTTCTCCTCACGCTGCCAGTCCTTCACGTCTCGGGAGTCGAACGGCGGGACACCCTCGAGCGTGAATGCGGGCATGACGCCCGGCCCCTCGGGAAGACCGAAGTCGACCACCGAGGTGCCCGACAGGAAGCTGAGCCGCGTGTCGGGCCCGAGGAGGTAGGTGAGGTACGTGAAGGCCCGTCCCTGATTCGTCCAGCCGTTCGTTGCCGACGGACCCGGCGTCGGTGACTCGATGAACCGGTCGGCGCGGAAGTACTGGGCGACGCCGTAGTAGCCGAACTTGCCGACCGAGCCGCCCGTCTCGAGCGTCGGTTGGAACGTGTCGCGCTGGCCGCCGTAGAGGTCGAGGTCCGTGCCGACATCGGTGAACCCGCTCTTCGTGGTGATGTCGATGATCCCGGCCGTCCGGAAGCCGTACTCCGCCGGGAGAGCCCCCGTGAGGACGTCGATCTTGTTCGCGAAGCGCGGCGTCAGCACCTGCGCGAACGGGCTGATCCCCTCGGGAAGCGGAATGCCGTTGAACCGATACTGGATGTTCGCGTGGTCACCGCGGATGTGGAGCTGCCCGAAGGAATCCTGCGCGACCGCCGGGGCTTGCAGGACAACATCGTTGAGGGGAGTGTTCTCGCCGCGCGGAAGCTCGTTGATCGTCTCTTCGGTGAAGCGGTAGACGGTGCCGCCCGTCTTCGTGAACACCTCGTTGCGCGCGACGTCCAGGCGCTTCGCCGTCACGACGATGTCCTCGGCTCCCGTGGCTTCCATCGTGAGAACTACTCCGGCATCGGCTTCTTCGGTCACGACCGCGTCCGCGGTGGTGACGTTGAAGGCGTCTTTCGACGCGACGACCGTGTAGGTTCCAGGTCGGACCTCGCGAAAAGCGAAGTGCCCGGCGGTGTCGCTTTCTGCGCGGGCGATGACTTGGCCGCCAGGGGTCTCCAGCCGGAGTTGAGCGCCGGAGACACGGTGGCCGGCTGAATCCTTTACTGTGCCGGTGACCTGTCGCGTGACGACGAGGGGGGACGTTGCCTCTGCGTGGACGGTGAGGGGTTCGTGTTGAAGGAGCAGGGCAGCTCCAAACAAAAGGATGGACATGGGACGGCTCCGCATCGGTAGCCTCCTCCGAAAGCCTGACGAGTACGGGATGGTCGTCGGGCGCACGGCGAACACGGCGCGAAGCCGCGCGTGCTCGCTGGACGACCGCTCTAGTACGCTAGGTCAGGCCGATGCGGGCGGGGCTCGCCCGTGGGGCGAGTCGAGGGCGAGAGCGCTACAGAAACGGGTCGGAAACTCTACGGCACGGCAGATGACCGACTGGTCACAAACAAGGGAAGGCCTCGATGTGACGGCGCCCGGAGCGTGAGTGGCCGCTACGCAGATGGGACACGAGTCCGATTCGCGGCCCGTCGTCTGCCCCGTAGCCGAAACGCCCGTCTTCGGGTCAGAGCGATGCCAGTGGGCGGCCCCAACGAGCTGGCCGAGAAGGAGGAGCACCGCGCCGATGACGGCGCCGAATCGCTGATGACTCGTTCGCGACTTGGAGGCACTCACGTCCATGTGGGCCACGTCAGGCGATACGCTTCGGCCGCTCGGCTAACACCCGAGCGGGCGCGAGTCAAACGACGGCGACGCGGTCTTTGAATCATGGCGCCATCCGGAGGATTGAGTCGAACCTCGATGTCGTTAGGGATATCAGGCACCCGAACCCGCAGCCCTTGGGTCGCGCTTGGTCATACGGTTGACTCCGCGACGCCCGGTGGAGAATCCCGCCGGTGCGGCACTCCAACGGAGCGCGGCGAGCGGCTCGATGTCCGCCCGTCCGATCCCGCGAATGCCCCCCTCGACCTCGCGGAGCATGGCGTACGCGGCGCCATTGAGCGGCGTCGCCACGCCGCGCCCTGCGCCGCGGCGGACGATCTCGCCCGTGACGGACTCATCTCCGTCGAACCCTGATCTCCAAGAGCCCCACCCCCAAGAGCAGCCCGGGGCGGTGTACTCCACCACCTCGACGAGCGGTCGCTCATGCGCTCCGTGCCGGGAGGCGCGCCTCCGCGGCCCGCCGGAGCGCTGCCTTCTCGATCTTCCCCGTCCCGGTACGCGGCAGGTCCGCTTCGGCGATCGGGAAGACGTGGCGCGGCACCTTGTAGCTCGCGAGCGACGCCTGGCAGAACGCGCGCAGCTCGGCCTCGCCGGCCGTCGCGCCGTCGTGGAGGACGACGAACGCCGCGACGTTCTCGCCGCGCACCGCGTCCGCGACGCCGACCACGTGCGCCGACTTGACGGCCGGGTGGCGCGCGAGCGCCTCCTCCACCTCGCTCGCGGCGACGTTGACGCCGGCGGTCTTGATCACGTCCTTCAGGCGGCTCGCGAAGTGGAGGCAGCCGGCCTCGTCGAAGCGGCCGAGGTCGCCCGTCCGGAAGAAGCCCTCCGCGTCGAAGGTCGTCTCCCGCGGCACCTTGAGGTAGCCGTCCATGAGCGTCGAGCCGCGGACCAGGATCTCGCCGGGCTCGCCGGGCGCGACCGGCCGGCGCGTCTCGGGGTCGACGAGCCGGACCTCCATGCCCGCGAGCGCCCGGCCGAAGGTGCCGACGCGGATGGGCTCGGGGTCGTCCCAGCGCCCGCAGGTGACGCAGGTGGCGGTCTCGGTCATACCGTACATCCCGACCGACACGTGGTCGGGGCCGAGGAGCCGGACGGCGAGGGGATGCGTCCCGCCCGAGCCCTTCTTCAGGAAGAGCTTCCGGCGCGGGAAGTCCGGGTGATCGAGGAGCGGCCCCGCCTGGTGCCAGCCGAGCATGATCGTGCAGCGCTCGCGCTCGAGGAGTGCGAGCGACGGCCCCGGCTCCACCACCTCCTGGAGCACGATGCGGCCGCCGCCCGCCATCGTCGCGAGCGCGCCCAGGATGAAGCCGCCGCTCCAGAAGAGCGGCATGTGGCCCCACCAGGCGTCGTCCGGCCCGACGCCGAGGCAGTCGCTCACGCGACGGGCCGACGTCGTGAGCGAGGCGTGCCCGTGCACGACCGCCTTCGCCTGCGCCGTCGTCCCGGACGTGAAGAACACCACCGCCGGGTCGCGCGGGGCGACGGCTCGCTCGGCCGCGTCGAGGAAGGCGTCGTCCGCGGCGGCGGGCAGGTCCGCCCACTGGTCCGCTCCGGGCGCGTCGCCCTCGAGGAGGACGACGCGGCGGAGCGCCGGCACGCGCGCGGCGTGGAGGCTGCCCGGCGCCGAGCGCGCGAGCTCGGGCGCGATCTCGGCAAGACTCGCGAGATAGTCGTGGCGGAGGAACCGGGGCAGCATCACGAGGACCTCGACGTCGGCGTGCACGAGCGCGTACGCGATCTCGTCGCGCTTCCAGAGCGTCGAGAGCGGCACCAGGGTCGCGCCGAGGCGCGCCGCGCCGAACGCGACGGGCAGCCACTCGGGGCGGTTCGAGCAGAGGAGCGCGACGCGCGTCCCCCTGCCGACGCCGGCGCCGAGGAGCTTCCGCGCCGCGAGGCGGCTCGCGGCGCGGAGCTCCGCCCAGGTCATGCGCGCGCTCACCTCGCCGCGCGCCGCCCACGCGACCGCCTCGCGGGCGGCGAACCGCGTGGCCGTCGCGTCGAGGAGCTGGGCGAGGGTCTCCATCACGTCCCGAACCGCCGCCTGAGCTCGTTCGTCTGGACCTTGTTGGCGGCGTTCCGCGGCAGCGCGGCGACGAACTCGATGCGGCGGGGCTTCTTGAAGCCGGCGAGCCGCTCGGCGGCGAACGCGCTCAGACGGTCGGCGTCGAGCGCGGCGCCCGCCCGCGGGACGACGACCGCGGTCACCTGCTCGCCCCACCTGGGGTGCGGCGTGCCGATCACCGCCACGTCCGCGACGTCGGGGTGCGTGCGCAGCACGTCCTCCACCTCGACCGGCGAGACGTTCTCGCCGCCCGTGATGATGAGGTCCTTCAGGCGTCCCGTGACCCAGAACCAGCCGTCGGCGTCGCGCCGGCCGAGGTCGCCCGTGTGGAGCCATCCGCCGCGGACCGCGGCCGCGCTGGCGGCGCGGTCGCGGTGGTAGCCCGCCATGACGGTCGGGCCGCCGATCACGATCTCGCCCTCCTCCTCGGGTCCGGCGAGGCTTCCGTCCGCGCGTGCGACGGCGACCGCGATGTGCGGGTTCGCGCGGCCGATCGTCCCCTCGCGGTCGAAGACGCTCGTGCCGCGCGCCATCGTGACGCCGTCGGTCGACTCGGTCTGGCCGTACGCCTCGATGATCTCCGCGCCCGGGAAGATCCCGGCGAGCGCGCGCTTCGCCTCCATCGGCGTCGGGGCGCCGCCCACGCTCACCTTCCGCACCGTCCGCCGCACGGCCGGGGGCACGGCGCCCATGGCGACCACGTCGAACACCATCCCGCCGATGAGCGAGAGGTCCGTGATGCCGAAGCGCTCGACGCCCTCGAGCACCGACCCGAGGTCGAAGCGCTCGAAGAGGACCACGTCCGACCCGAGGAGCACGCGGCAGAGGAGGTGCGACACCAGGACC
>CAZLYE010000479.1:0-10105 GCA_964562865.1 uncultured Binatia bacterium (SeqCode)
CGTCCTCGAAGAACATCTCGTAGAAGTCGCCGAGGCGGAAGAGCAGGATCGCCTCGCGATGCTGGCTCTTGATCCGGAGGTACTGCGCGAGGAGTGCGCCCTGCCGCCCGCTCGCGCGCCGCTCCCCCTCCGCCACCTCCATCAGGCGCTCACACGCGCTTGCGCTTCTTCGCGAGGTAGTCGACGAGCAGGTACTCGCCGAGACGGTCGGGACGGGTATAGAGCGCGCGGCCCTTGTTGATGCGCGTCATCCGCTCGACGAACGCGCGCAGGCTCGGGCTGTCGTCCAGCATGAAGGTGTTGATCACGATGCCGCGGCGGGTGACGCGCTCGACCTCTCTGAGCGTTTCCTGCGCTGCGCGCATGCTGATCCCGCCGAAGGAGAGCGGCCACTCGCAGTAGAGGCGCCCGCGGAGGAAGTACGCGGTCGGCTGGCCGTCGGTGATGATGATGATGTGCTGGTTGTTGCTCGGGTGCCGGGAGAGGAGGTCGGCCGCGACGCGGAGCCCGTCCTGGAGGTTGGTGAACGGGTCGCCCATGTTCCAGCTGGCCTCGGGGAGGTCGCGCAGCTTCAGCTCGACGGCGCGCGTGAAGAAGCCGACGATCGCGAAGAAGTCGCGCGGGTAGCGCGAGCGGATGAGGCTCTCCATCGCCATCGCCACCTTCTTCGCGGCGGCGAAGCGCCCCTCCCACGACATCGACCAGCTCATGTCGAGGAGGAGGACGGTGGAGGTCGTCGTGCTGTGAGCGGCGGTGTGGACCTCGAAGTCGTCGGGGGCGAGCTCAAGCGGCGTGCCCGGGCGGCGCGCGAGCGCCTTCTTGAGCGTGCGGACGAGGTCGAGTGCGAGCGGGTCGCCGTGCCGGTAGGGCTTGGTCTCCTCGGGGCGGAGCTCGAGCGTGCCGCGGTGGTCGGTCTGGTGGCTTCCGGGACGGTCCCGGAGGAGCCCCTGGTAGATGTCGCGGAGCGCGAGCTGCCCGATCTTCCGGACGCCCTTGGGCGAGAGCCGCGCCCGCCCCTCGCGCTGCGTGAGGTAGCCCGCGTTCACGAGGAGCAGCATCACCTGCTTCAGGAGCTGGAAGTTCCGGGCGGCCTCCGGGCCGAGGAGCGAGCGGAGCTGCTCCAGGTCGACCGTCTCGAGGTTGCCCGAGAGCAGGTCCTCCTCGAGGCGCTTCAGGCGCTCCATCTCGCGCATCAGCTCGACGGCCTCGGCGTACGACAGCGACTGCGGGCCCTGGAAGAGGTCACCGTAGCGGCGGTTGAAGTCCTCGAGGTCGCGGATGTTCTCGAGCTCCTCGAGCAGATCCTCGAACGCGCGGCGCGCCTCGTCGTCCTCGAAGGCGTGGTCCCGGAGACGCTCGAGCGCCTCGGACAGGCGTGACGGCAGGCGGTCGAGGAGGTCGCGCTTGCGGGCCGCGGCCTCGGCGTCGTCCATGCGATCGATCGCCTCGCGCTCCTGGTCGAGCAGCTCCTGGAGCTTCTCGCGGAGCTCGCTGAACGCCTCGCGGAGGTTCACCTGGCGGTAGCGGCTGCGCATCTCCTCGCGGAGCTGCTCGAGGAAGTCGTCGAGGCCCATGACCCGGACGCCCTCGTCCCACTCGATGCCCTGGTGCAGCAGCCAGTCGAGCGCCTGCTGCACGTCGTCGGTGAACGAGAGGTACTCCGAGAGCTTCTCGAAGACCTGGTCCGCCTGCAGGCGGACCTCCTGCGTGCCGTCCCACGCGGTGTAGCGGACGCGCAGCATCGGGCGAGCTTAGCGGAACGGGCGCCGGAAGAGAACGGGTCGGAGCGCCGGCGACCGCTCGGTCGCGAGCCGACGCCCCTGCCCGTCCGTCGGTCGCCTCAGTGATCGGAGAGCACGCTCGCCTCGGCGGTGTCGCCCGCTTGCGGGTCCTCCTCGACGAGGAACCCGTTGGCGAGCTCGCCGGGCCCGTGCTCCGTCGTCCACCCCGCGCAGGAGAAGTCCTCGCCGGCGACGGCCATCTCCCCGGTCCCGATGCGCGGGTTGCCGTTCAGGAAGTGCGCCTCGACCTGGCCCGTCGTGTAGTAGGCGGTCTGGTCCGGCGGATAGGGAGCCGTCGTGCAGTCCGCCGTCCCGACCGGGAGCTGGACGAAGCTCTGCTGGCAGGTGAGGAGCGCGGCGCCCGGTCCGGCCGGACTTCCGAGGCCGGTCGTGCTCACCACTGGATTGCCCTGCAGGCCCGGGCCGGCGCTGTCCTGCACGACCTGGACGTCGACCGCCGTGCGGCCCTCGCAATCGACGACGCCGGTGCACGAGGTCACGCGGAAGCAGAGCGTCCCGAAGAAGCCCCCGAGGATCGGGCCCGTGAGGTAGACGGGGCCGGCCACCGTGACGGGCGCCACCCCGAAGGGATCCGGCACCCCGGCGACGAGATCGAAGGCGCCGTCGAGCGACGCGATCGGCGTGCCCGTGCCGAGCGCGGAGGAGTACGTCGACCCGCCGAAGGCGAGGTGGCGCGTCCCGAGCGCCGGCGCCGGACCGAACTGACACTGGTAGTTGCACTCGGGAGTGCCGGGGCCGGGCGGGTCGCACTGCTCCCCGCAGGCGGCGTTCGTGATCCCGTCGCCGCACTGCCAGCCCACCTCGGCCGTGCACGTGGCCGAGCAGCCGTCACAGCTCTGCATGTTGCCGTCGTCGCAGTCCTCTCCCGGGTCGAGTATCCCGTTGCCGCAGCCCGGCTCGGTGCAGTTGGCGTCGCAGTGCCCGGGCGTGCCGTTGAGCGCGCCGTCGTCGCACTGCTCGCCCGGATCGACGATGCCGTCGCCGCAGTACGGGATGCGGTGGCACTGGCTGTCGCACCGCCCCGCGACGGGCGGGTCGCAGTCCTCGCCGCACGCGGCATTGACGATGCCGTCACCACAGAGGAGCCCGGACTCGAGCGTGCACGTGGGAGAGCAGCCGTCGCAGCTCGTCGTGTTGCCGTCGTCGCATTCCTCGGGGCTGCAGACCACGCCGTCGCCGCAGCCGGTGACGAGCCGGCAGTCGTTGCTGCAGCCGTCGCAGTCGTCCGTATTGCCGTCGTCGCACTCCTCGCCGGCCTCGACGATTCCGTTGCCGCAGACCGCGGTCTTCGGCGGAAGCTCGATCTTGACGAACTTGCCGCGGCCGAGCCCCTCCTTCACGGCCGGCTCGTCCGAGGTGCAGGTCCAGACGTTCCCGTCGGGGTCGAAGACGATCTCGCGCATGTAGCTGCCGCGCGTCGGCACGGGATAGACGCTGAAGCGCTCGTCGGTCGGGTCGAAGCGGATGAGCGTGTCGGAGGCGGAGCCGGTGATCCACACGTCGCCCGTCTGGCGATTCGCGTTGAGTGCGTAGGGCTGCTCCGACACGCCGTAGCCGGCGGGGAGGACGACGCCTGTCGGGAGGTCGTAGGTCTTCCAGCGCTCGATCGCAGGATCGAAGCGACCGAGGACGCCCGAGCCGTAGCCCGGCACCCAGATGATGCCGTCGGCGCCCGCGCGCAGGCGGCGGGGGCCGTAGAAGGGCGGCTTCCAGGCCTGGATCGTCCCGGTCGTGGGATCGAGCCGGCCGATCCGCTGCCCGAAGAGCTGCGAGAACCAGATATCCTGGTCCGGCGCGACGTCGCAGCCGTAGGCCACCGGGATCGAGAGGCCGACCTCCGCGGGATCCGAGGGCGGGAGGGGGTAGTAGGTGAACTGGCCGGTCGCCGGGTCGAAGCGGGCGACGTCGTTGGACTTGGTGAGCGTCATCCAGATGATGCCGTTCGCGTCGAAGCGGAGCGTGTGCGGGTAGGAGCCCTGGATGTCGCCGATCTTGGGCAGCGGGTAGTAGGTGAAGACCCCGGTGTGGACGTCGAGCTTCGTCAGCGTGTCGCGGTCGGCCTGGGTGATCCACATGTTCCCGTCGTGGTCGCGCTGGATCGAGTGGCCGCCGCCGTTCATCGGATAGACGCCGCGCTCGCCGGTCCGCGGGTTGATCCACTGGATGCCCGAGTCGTTGTAGACGACGCCGTCCTGGCCGAGCTGCATGTCGTGGCAGCTCGAGTAGTCGGTGGAGCCGCCCGGGCCGTACTGGAGGCCGTACTCGTACATGGTCGCGCGCAGCACGTCGCCCGAGGGCGCCGGCGGGATGGGGAGCTTCGGGAGGGTCGCGTTCGGCCCGAGCGTCCCGAGCAGGATCGGCAGGATGAGGGGCCGCGTCTCCGCGTGGTACGGCGGGAGGTAGCTCTCCATCGTCGCCACCACCTGACCCCACTCGTCGACGGTCTTGTCCTCGCGGAAGCGCGGGCCGGCGATCTGGTGGCAGTTGCCGCACGAGAGCGTGAAGTCGCCCCGGGTGGTCGGATCCGGGAACTGGGGGAGGATCAGCGAGAGGAACTGGCTCGCGGGGAGCTGCTCGTTGGCGTCGGCGACTTGGGTGAGCGTGAAGTTCTGCGTCGTCGCGCCGCGGCCCGCGAGCGTCACCGGCACCTCGACCTCCTGCCAGCCGAGCAGCCGGGCGTGCAGGCGGTACGTCCCGGGGCGGAGGCGTGGGAAGACGAAGTGGCCGTCCTCCTGTGCGTAGACGGAGACGTCCTCGATCCGGGCGTCGTCGAACACGGTCAGCATGGTGCCGGGGAGCGCCGCGCCCGTGCCGTCCGCGACGTGCCCGCGCAGCAGCGCGGAACGCTCCGGCGCGCAGTGGAGACCGCTGCCGCGCGTCGCGCAGACGAGCACGGCGGACAGGCAGTCGTCGCCGATCTTCATCAGGATCTTGGCGAAGTGCGGGGCCGCGAAGCCCGGTACGCCGGCGAAGCGGGCGCTCATCCGGAAGGCGACGCCCGAGCGGTGGAGGACGAGCCGCGAGCCCGCCCCGATGCCGCCGCCTCCCTGGCGCATGCGGAACACGAAGTCCGTGCCGCCTCGGTGCGCGACGAGCGCGCCGGCGGGGATGTCGGCCTGGTAGAGGAGCTGATGGTCGCCCTCGACGACGAAGCTCACCGGCTCGGTGCCCGGATCCATGGACACGCCGACCGGCAGCACGAAGCTCCCGAGCGGGGTCGTGAGACGGTCGGAGCCCCCGCCGGTCGGCCTGGCGGTGAGGAGTGGTGCCGAGAGCGTTATCTCGCCCGCGGGACAGGTCGGCTCGAGCGCCCGTGCGGGAGGAACCATGGCGAGAACGAGGAGGGCAACGGCCAAGACGGGGATCCTCATGTGGGGCGGTCTTCCTTTCGCATGGATGTCAGCCACCGGCGCTGCACACGCCGGTCGAGCGGCACGTGGTCGCCGCGCAGGACGTCGCAGGCGCGCAGCTCGTGCGCTCGCGACGGCCGCCGGAGAGGCACGCCGCCGGCGCGACGACGAGACAGCGCACGCCGGGGCGGGTCTCGCAGCAGACGACGGTCGCCGGCCGGCCGCAGGTCGACTGCGCCGCGTCCCGCTCGCTCTGGCGGCGGCAGTGGGCGCGGAGGGCACCGGCGGCGACGGTCTTCCCCAGCGCGCGGTGCACGCAGCGCACGTAGTCCCCGTGCGCCCGGCCGCGCGTGCCGTCGAAGGCCGCGCACGGGCAGGCGGCCTCGCTCGCGGCGCGCGCGGCGGCGAGGGCGCGCGCGTCGGCGGGCGCGCTGCCGCCCTCGTCGCAGCGGTCGTCGGGCGACGGGTCGCAGCCGGGCGTGCCGCCGACGCAGAGCGCGGTCACGGCCTGCGGCGTCTTCGCCGCGAGGTTCGCCTCGTCCGTCGGGTCGTCCGAGCGCTCGCCGGAGCCCGCACCGAGGATCGCCGTGCCGTCGACCACGGCCGGGGCCGACGCGAGCGTGAAGCCCCCCGGGAGGGCCACGCTCGCGAGCAGGGTGCCGCCGGCGGCGTCGTAGGCCCGGAGGGTGGCGCCCAGGTTCTTCCCGACGAAGACGACGCCCGGGATCGCGCTCGTCGGTGCGTAGCTGGCGTCGGCGTTCGGCTCGGCCGTGTTCTCCCACACGATCGCGCCCGTGTCGGCGTCGAGCGCGTGCACGGTGGGACGCTCCGGGTTGAAGATGTCGTCGCCGGGCGCCGTGCTGAAGTAGACCCGCCGCGCCGCCTCGTCGACGGCCGCAGTCGCGATGATGCCGCCCTGGCCGCTGCCCACGACGACGTTCGTCCGCCAGTACGGCAGCGCGGACGGATCGGCGTCGTCCCAGCGCACGCCGTTCGCCGCGTTCACGCCGTCGCGATCGAGGACGTAGTAGGTGCCGTCCTTGCCTCCCTCGCCGACCACGTCGTGCGCCGTCCCGTCGACGGTGATCGTGAAGAGGTTCGGGACCGCGCCGAAGTCGCGGTCGGCCGCGTCGGTTGCGCGCGGCTTCCAGCGCCAGGCGGGCGTCCCGTCGAGCCCCATGGCGACGATCGCCTCGTCGTAGAGGAGCGTGTTCAGGGCCTCCTCGCACGCCGAGGTGGCGAAGTAGAAGAGCCCGCGGCCCTCGTCGACGGCGGCCGAAGACCACACGCCCGAGCACCCGTCCGACGAGCGGTCGAACCCGCAGCCGGGACGGGTGGCGAGGAACCCGGGAGGCAGCCCGAGCGCGGTCTCGTCGTGGTAGCCGTCGAAGCGGCGCACGTCGTCGCCGGGGAGCGGACGGCACGTGGCCCCCGTCTCGAGGTCGAAGTACCAGACGAGATGGCCGTCGTGGACGTCGACGCCGTAGAACCCGCCCTTCCCCACGACGCCGTTCTCGTTGATGTCCATGCCGAAGAGGACCTCGCCGCCGGTGACGATCGGCGACGACTCCACCTCGTTCGTCTCGTTGCCGAAGCCGCAGTCGCCGGGCGGCGTGCGGCACCCGGTGCCGGCGTCGAAGTGCCAGACCTCGCGACCGGTGACGGCGTCGATCGCGTACACGGTCTCGCCGCCGGCGATGAAGACCCGCGGACTCCCGTCGACGGTCTCGACGTCGGCCGATGCTGCGTCGGGAAACGAGGCGCCCGGCTGGTCCGGCATCGGGAAGCGCCAGAGGGCCGTCCCGTCGCGCACGCGGAGCGCGTAGAGGTTGTCGTCCCAGGAGGCGATGAACGCGACGGGCGTCCGTCGCTCGTTGGGGAGATCGAGCGTCACCACGGCGGGAGACGCCGTGACGACGGCGCCGGTCGGGAAGCTCCACTTGGGATGCAGGCCGGCCACGTTGCCCGGGGTGATCTCGGTCTCCGCGGGGTTGAAGAACAGGCGGCGGGGGCCGCCGGCGTACATGGGCCAGTCGGTCGCGGTGACCGCGGACGCGATGAGGAGCAGGGCGACGGCGAGGGCCCCGATACGCGTGCGCATGTCAGTGACCCCGGCACATCGCCGGCGTAGTTACTCCCTGCGCGGGCGGGGCGGCAAGCACATTCGCACGGTCCACCTCGCGGCGCGTCACACGCGCCGGACGGTCCGGCGCATGCGGAAATGACTCGCGCGCGCGCTGCTACGCGCGATAGGTGTAGCGGCCGCCGTCCCGGTCCTTGTTGAGCTTCTGGTGGAGGTGGAGCCCCTCGAGGAGGAACTCGATCGCGGCGGCCATGAGGCCCGGGCTCTCGAAGGTGCCGAGAAGCCCGACGCCCTCGTGGAGGCCCGGGATGTGGCGAATGCCCTCCAGGTAGTCCTCGGCACGCATGCGGTCGGAGACCTCGACGCCCCAGCCCGACTCGAAGTGGTCGGTCACCTTCTTCAGGGCGTCCACCTTCATGTACTTGTCCCAGATCTTGAGGACCGCGCGGTTGATGAGGCGGTCGATCAGGTCGTCCTCTCGCTTGTCCTCGCCGACGTACTCGAGCTCGATCTTCCCCGCGGTGGACGCGAGCACGGAGTGCAGGTCCGTGAGGCGCGGGACGATCTCGCGCTCGCCCAGCCGGATGGCGCGCTTCTCGGCGTTCGACAGCAGGCTCTCGTAGTTGTTGATCGTGACCCGCACGCTCACGCCCGACGACTGGTTGATCTCGTTCGAGGCGCGCGCCTCGAAGGTGATCTGTGCGACCACCTCCTTCATGAACCCGGGGATGCGGACGGCCCCGTGCTCTCGGTCGACGACCGTCACCTCCTGCTCCATGATCGCGATCTCGTCCCCGACCGTGCGTGGGTAGTGGGTGCGGATCTGGACGTCGAAGCGATCCTTCAACGGTGTGATGATCCGCCCGCGGCTCGTGTAGTCCTCGGGGTTGGCGCTCGCCACGATGACGACGTCGAGTGGCAGCCGGATCTTGTAGCCTTTGATCTGGACGTCCTTCTCCTCCATCAGGTTGAAGAGCCCGACCTGCACCTTCTCGGTGAGGTCCGGGAGCTCGTTGATGGCGAAGATGCCGCGGTTGGTCCGCGGGATGAGCCCGTAGTGGATCGTCTCCTCGTCGGCCAGGTAGCGCCCCTCCGCCACCTTGATCGGATCGATCTCGCCGACCAGGTCGGCCATCGAGACGTCGGGCGTCGCGAGCTTCTCGCCGTAGCGCTCGTCCGGCCCGATCCACGCGACCCCGAGCGCGTCGCCCTCGGCCGCCAGGCGGCGCTTGCAGCTCCGGCACATGGGGGCGAATGGGCTGTCGTTGATCTGGCAGCCCGCGACGACCGGAACGAGGGGATCGAGGAGCGCCGTCAGCCCGCGGATGACGCGACTCTTCGCCTGCCCGCGCTCGCCGAGGAAGACCATGTGGTGCCCGGCGAGGATCGCGTTCTCCACCTCGGGGATGACCGTGTCGTCGTACCCGATGATGCCCGAGAGAATCCGCTCGCTCGCGCCGAGCCGGGCGAGGAGATTCTTCCGCATCTCGTCGCGGACGGGCAGCAGTCGGTAGCCGGCCGCCTTCAGATCACCCAGCGTGCGAAGCGAGTCGGTGTCGGGCACGAGCCAGTCCCCCCGGTCGAGAAGGTGAAAGCGATTATAGGCATCACCGCCTGAAGCACACAATCCGCGACGGCGCGTCGCGCGTCACCCGGCGGACGCGAGCCAGGTGAACGCTGCGCGGAGGCGGTCGTACGTCTCGGTCAGGTGCTGCGAGATGACGCGCACGTCGGCAAGGACGGGCATGAAGTTCGTGTCGCCCGACCAGCGCGGGACGATGTGCCAGTGCAGGTGATCGACCACACCAGCGCCCGCGCCGGCGCCGAGGTTCAACCCGACGTTGAATCCGTCGGGATGGAACGCGCCGTCCACCGTCGCGAGCGCGCGCCGGAGCGTCTCGGCGAGGTCGCTGTGCTCCGGCGCCGGCAGCGCGGGGAGATCCGCCGTGTGACGACGCGGCGCGACCATGAGATGCCCGTTCTGGTACGGGAAACGGTTCAGCATGACGAGGCTGTGGGCGGTCGTGCCGAGGAGCAGCCGCTCGCGGAGGTCGCCGGTCGTCGCCGCACAAAATATGCAATCCTGCCGGTCCTTCGGCCCGGCGACGTAGGCCATTCGCCACGGAGCCCACAGCACGTCCATGCGATGGCTCTAGTCGGATCGTGCACCGCTGTCGAGAAGGCGGCGAGGTTTCAGCGCCGAGCAACAGACGCGGGCGACGTATCCAGGCGCTGCGGACGAAGGTCGGGCTCTGGCCGCTACGCCTCGTCCGAGTCGGCGGCCGTCCAGGGCTTCCCGTCGACGCGCAGCCGGAGCTCCTTGCCGACCTTGAAGAACGGCACGCGCTTCGCGTGGACGGCGACCAGCGCCCCGGTCTTCGGGTTGCGGCCCTCGCGGGCGTGACGCTGCTTCACCACGAAGCTCCCGAAGCCGCGGATCTCGATGCGCTCGCCGCGCGTGAGGGCCGCGGTCATGCTGTCGAAGACCGCGTTCACCATCACCTCGGCGTCGCGGCGTGAGAAGCGGGGGAAGAGCTTCAGGACCTCGTCGATCAGATCGCGCTTCGTCATGCAGGACTCACTGGGGGACAGGACCCCGGTAGAGGAAGAAGAGGCCGCCCTCGGTCACGCGCGACCCGCTGAGGAACGCCTCGTCGAGCAGCTGGAGCAGCCAGGGCAGGCGGTGGACGTGCACGCGCCGGACGCGCGCCTCGCCGGTCTGGTGCGCCGTCTCCCATGCGAGCTGCGTCGCCGCCGAGAGCCCGCCCAGACGGTCGACGAGGCCGGCCGCGAGGGCCTGCGTGCCCGAGTAGACGCGGCCGTCGGCGAGGGTGCGGACGCGGTCGGCGTCCATGTTCCGGCCCCGCGCG
>CAZLYE010000480.1:0-3969 GCA_964562865.1 uncultured Binatia bacterium (SeqCode)
GCCGACCCAGAACGTGATCGCCAGGTTGAAGAGACATCCCGAAGGGGAAGCCGTTCCGCGTCGAGCTGAACTCGGCCGCGTACGCGATCACCCACGCGACGGCCGTGAAGGCGAGCGTCTTCCCCCAGCCCATCCGGGTGACCGCGGCGAAAAGGTACACCGCGAGAAAGACGAAGACGTACGGCCGGAGCACGAGCGTCCCGAGAAGTAGGCGGGGAACGTCCATCGCGTCAATGGCTCGCGTGGTGCTTGCCGCCGAGGAGCCGCTCGAGCAGGCTGCCGGCCGCCTCGCCGAGGCCGGGCCCGCCGAGGAGCGCGCCGGCCGCGGTCGCGACGAAGGACGCATCGGGCGTCACGTGCGGATGGTCGAGCGGGCCGTGGACGCGCAGCGGGACGGAGAGGTGTCCTCGCGTGTCGACGAGCGCCGCACGCGCCTGCGACTTCCCGAGGATGTCGTCGGTCAGCGCAGGCCCGGCCGCGAGGCGGACCGTCGCGTCGACATCCCCGTCGAGGCCGAGGCTCCCCTC
This sequence comes from uncultured Binatia bacterium (SeqCode), assembly GCA_964562865.1. GTDB lineage: Bacteria > Desulfobacterota > Binatia > DP-6 > DP-6 > CAZLYE01. The sequence continues at coordinate 528 of CAZLYE010000480.1, forward strand.
GCCGTGGACGTCGTAGCTCGGTGCGGCGAGGACGAAGTCGTCGGAGCGGATGCGGCCGTCCGCCAGCCGGCCGGACCCCGAGAGCTTCGTGAAGAGGAGGTCGTCCGATCCGAGCAGATCTGGATAGCGCTGGCGGAGGCGATCGACGACGCCTGGCTTGAGGAACGGCTGCAGCGTGTCGAAGACGGCGCGACCCAGCCCCGCACCCTGGATCCGCCCGTTCGCGACCGCGAACTGGCCCTGTCCGGTCGCGCCGGCCTTGAAGCCCGCGGCTGCGGGCGGCCCTGTGAGCGTCCCGTGCAGCTCGAGCGTGCCCGCCGGGCGCGGGCGGTCTGCGCGGGCCGGAAGCCGCGCGAGGTCGATGCCCGTCGCGTCGAGACGCGCCGTCAGGCTCGCGCGCTCGTCTCCGCTCGACAGGTGGGCGGAGCCGGTGACCGTGCCGCCGAGCGTCTCGACGCGCGCCGACTCGAGATCGATGACCGGCGGGGCGGCGTGGATGTCGGCGGTCAGGCGGTCGACGGCGATCTTGCCGACCGTCCCCGACGCGTGGAGCGTCCCGCGGTACGACGGCGGGTCCGGGCCGAGGTCGAGCACGCCCTCGCTGACGATGCCCTCGAGCCGCAGGTCCTCGGTCGCGAGCTGCGCGCGGATCGCGATGGGGATCGGGCCGTCGAAGCGCGGCTGGCGTGCGTCGATCGCGACGTCGGTGAGCTCGACCGTGCGGCCGCTCGTGACGTCGCGGTACCGGACGGTCCCGTCGCGGAGCCGGAGCGAGACGAGCTGGAAGGGCTGGCGCGCGCCGGGCGCACCCGGCGAGCCCGCGTCGCCGGCGTCCTTCGGCTTCTTCCGGAGCGAGTCGACGTTCAGCCGTCCCGAGGCGTCGCGCACCAGGTTCACGACCGGCTCCTCGACGACGATGCGGTCGACGACGAGCTCGCGGCGGAGGAGCGGCAGGATGCGGAGACGGAGATCGAGCGCCCGGGCCGCGAGGAACGGCTCCGTCGTGCCGAGCGCGGGATCGTCGGCGATCGCGACCCCGTTGAGGACGACGCCCACTCCCCCGCGGAGCGTGACCCCGAGGCGCTCCGCGCGAAGGTCGCGCCCGAGCGCCTTCCCGGCGGCGGCGAGCAGCCGGTCGGAGTGCCGGGACGCGATCCAGCCCGCCGCGCCGAGCGCCACGACCGCGACCAGGGCCACGCCCGCCGCGACGAGCGCGCCCCGGGTGAGCCGGCTCACCCGCCCAGCTCCTGGTAGTTCGTCACGCGCCAGGCTCCCTCCGCGTACCGCACGGTCACGAGCCACCGTCGCTCGAAGCGGTCCGCGTCCTCGACGGCGATCGTGCCGCGGTAGACGTAGTTCACGGCCTGCTCCCCGTCCGGGTGCTCCTCGAGGAGCCGGTAGTGCACGCTCGGCTTGCGCGTGGTCTCGTCGATCGCCTGTCCCTGCACGAGGCGGATCTCGGCCTCGACCTTGCTGCGCGCGAGGCCCGTCGTGAACTCGAGCGCACCCGGCAGGTCGATGCGGACGTAGTGCGCGTCGAGGAATCGCTCCGCGGCGCCGCGCGGTGTCGCGGGATCGGGCGCGCACGCGACGGTGAGGAGCACGAGCAGCAGTGGAGCGAGTGATCCAACGATGCGGCCGCGCGCCCTCAACTTGTTCCGCCCGGGACCGGTTGATACCATCGGCTGCCACATGCCGACAAGAACGGAGGACGCGCTCGCGGCGTACGCGGTGCACCTCCGGAGCGAGCGGCACGCGTCGCCGCACACGATTCGCGGGTACCTCGCCGACCTCCGCCAGTTCCTCGCGTTCGCCGGCGACGGCGGTCCCGGCGCGGTGCGGCCGAGCACAGTGCGCCACTGGCTCCGCGCGCTCGACGGGACGGTCGAGCGCACGTCGGTCGCGCGCAAGCTCGCGGCGGTGCGCGGCCTCTTCCGCTTCCTCGTCGACAGCGGGCGGCTCGCCACGGATCCGACCGCCGGCATCGCCACGCCGAAGACGCGCCGCCGGCTGCCGGCGCACCTGACGCTCGACGACGTCGATCGGCTGCTCGTCGCGCCGCGTGCCGACACGCTCGCCGGTCTCCGCGACCGCGCGATCCTCGAGGTGCTCTACTCGTCGGGCCTCCGGGTGAGCGAGCTCACCGGGCTCGACTGGGAGCAGGTCGACGCGGACGCCGGGCTCGTCCGCGTGCTCGGGAAGGGACGGAAGGAGCGCGTCGTCCCCGTGGGACGTCCCGCGCTCCGCGCGCTCGCCGCGTACCGGAGCGCTTGCGCCGCGGCGGGACAGCGGGCGGGAAGCGGACCCGTCTTCCGCAACGCGCGTGGCGGGCGGCTCACGTCGCGGAGCGTCGCCCGGCTGATGGAGCGTCACGTGCTCGTCAGCGGGACGACGACGAAGGCCACTCCGCACGCGCTCCGTCACACCTTCGCGACGCATCTCCTCGGCGCCGGCGCGGACCTCCGCGCCATCCAGGAGCTGCTCGGCCACGCGAGCCTGTCGACGACGCAGCGCTACACCCACGTCGACCTTCGCCGGCTGATGGAGGCCTATGACCGGGCGCACCCGCGGGCCTGAGATTCGCAGCACGACGATCCTCTCCGTGCGCCATCGCGGGCGCGTCGTCATGGCCGGCGACGGGCAGGTGACGGTCGGCCAGACGATCATGAAGCACAACGCGCGGAAGGTCCGCCGCCTCTATCACGACCGCGTGCTCGCCGGCTTCGCGGGTGCGGGCGCCGACGCGCTCACGCTCTACGAGCGCTTCGAGAACAAGCTCGGCCAGGTGAACGGGAACCTCCGGCGTGCCGCCGTGGACCTCGCCAAGGACTGGCGCACCGACCGGCTGCTCCGCCGGCTCGAGGCGCTCATGGCCGTGGCCGACCGCGAGTCGTCTCTCATCGTGTCCGGCACCGGCGACGTGATCGAGCCCGAGGACGGCATCTGCGCGATCGGCTCGGGGGGGAACTTCGCCCTCGCCGCCGCCCGCGCCCTCGTGAAGCATTCGACGCTCGACGCCCGCGCGATCGCCGCCGAGTCGATGCGGATCGCCGCCGAGATCTGCGTCTACACGAACGACCAGGTCGCCATCGAGGAGCTGGAAGTCGGCTGATGGCGACCTTCACACCGCGCGAGGTCGTCTCGGAGCTCGACCGCTACATCGTCGGCCAGCGTGCGGCGAAGCGCGCGGTCGCGATCGCGCTCCGCAACCGCTGGCGCCGTCTCCACGTGCCGGCCGAGCTGCGCGACGAGATCGCTCCGAAGAACATCATCATGATCGGCCCAACGGGCGTGGGGAAGACCGAGATCTCCCGCCGGCTCGCCAAGCTCGCGCAGGCGCCGTTCATCAAGGTGGAGGCGTCGAAGTTCACCGAGGTGGGCTACGTCGGCCGCGACGTCGAGTCGATCATCCGTGACCTGGTCGAGCTCGCCGTCAACCTGG
>CAZLYE010000481.1:0-3161 GCA_964562865.1 uncultured Binatia bacterium (SeqCode)
GTCTGGCGGAGATAGCGGCCGATCGCGCTGTGGACGTAGTAGCCGAGCGTGTTCACGGGACGGAGGATCGTCGTCACCACCTCGGGATGGCGCCAGAGGAACGCGGTCGCGAGCGCGTCGACCTCCGCCAGGTCGCGGACCTCGGGATACGTCCGGCTCACGTTGAGGGGATAGTCCTCGTCCACGTAGTATGGGTTGTCGGGCAGCGCGCCGTAGACGTAGGAGCTCGAGAGGACGACGATGCGCTTCACGCCGTACGCGATCGCATACTCGAGGACGCGCTTCGTCCCGAGCACGTTCACCTCGTGGCGGACCCGGGGCTCCGACCGGAAGTGACGGACGAAGGCCAGGTGGACGAGCGCGTCGGGCCGCTCGGTGCGGAAGACGTCCTCGAATTTCCGCTTGCGGAGGTCGACGACGTGCATGCGGACGTTCGGCGGAAATCCCTCCCACGGGCTCCGGTCGACGCCGGATATCTGGAAGGCGTCGCCGACCCGGCGCGCGATCAGGCGACCCTGGCCGCCCGCGATCCCGGTGATCAGGAGCCGCTCTCCGGGCTGGGCGCCGCGTCGCGGACGGGCCGGTGCGGGGTCCGTCGGCGGCGGCGCGAAGTGGAAGAGCCGTTCCGGTCCCTCGATGGGCGCGCGGGCCATGAAGACTTGCATCATACGCAGCAACGCAGCGCAGCGGCAACCCGGAGGTGGACGATGAGGACGCTCCTTCTCGTGCTGGCGCTCGGGCTCGCGGTCCCGGCGAGCGCGGTCGATCTCGAGGGCGCGCGCGTCGTCGACCTGACCCATCCCTTCGACGAGCACACGGTGTACTGGCCGACGGCGAGGCACTTCACGCTCGAGCCCGTCGCGCACGGCATGACGGAAGGCGGCTGGTGGTACGCGGCCAACGACTTCTGCGCGGCCGAGCACGGCGGGACCCACCTCGACGCGCCGATCCACTTCGCCGCCGGGCGCTGGACCGCGGACGAGATCCCGCTCGACCGCCTGATCGGGCCGGCGGTGGTCGTCGACCTGACGGAGCGTGCGGCGGGCGATCGCGACACGCTCCTCACGCGCGCCGACCTCGTGGCCGAGGAGGCCCGGCACGGACGCATCCCGCGGGGCGCCGTCGTGCTGGTCCGGACGGGCTGGGACCGCTGGTGGGCCGAGCCGGCCCGCTACCTCGGGAGCGCGACGCCCGGCGACACGGCGCACCTCCACTTTCCCGGCGTCGGTGAGGACGCGGCGGTGTGGCTCACGACGGCCCGGCGCATCGCCTCGATCGGGATCGACACGGCCTCGATCGACCACGGCCCGTCGCGCGACTTCCGCGCGCACCGCGCGCTCACCAACGCGAACGTGCCGATCTTCGAGAACCTGGCCGGCCTGGACGCGCTCCCGCCGCGCGGGGCGACGTTCGTCGGGCTCCCGATGAAGATCCGCGGCGGGAGCGGAGGGCCGCTCCGGGCGGTGGCGCTGCTGCCCTGAACCGCCGGCTCGTAGGGCCCGGCCGCACGCCCTCAAGTTTTCGCCCGATCAGCCGATACTGCAGGTGCGGAAGGCCGCGAATCGAGGACAGCGCACGTACCGGGCGTGACCGGCCCTGGGCGGACTCGTGGGGGAGCGATGGACGAGCAGGCGGTACAGCAGTTCCGTGCCGAGGTGATCGCGCGGAAGAACCTTCCGACGATCCCCACCGTCCTCACCAAGATCCTCCAGCTCGTCGACTCGGAGAACTCCAACGGGAAGGAGCTCATCACGATCATCGAGCGCGACCAGGCGCTCACCGGGAAGATGCTCCGCCTGGCGAACAGCGCGTTCTTCGGGCAGAGCCGCCGCGTCGCGACGATCCCGCGCGCCGTCGTGCTGCTCGGCTTCTCGACGGTCCGGAACCTGGCGCTCGGCGTGAAGGTCTGGGACGCGCTCGGCTCGGGCATCGCGAAGAACCGCCTGGAGGAGCTCTGGCTCCATGCGGTCGCCGTCGCCGCGGCGACGAAGGCGATCTCCGCGCGCCTCCGTGCCGGCGACCCCGACGAGGGATTCACCGCGGCGCTCCTCCACGACGTCGGGCGTCTCGTGCTCGCGATGCGATTCCGCGACGACTACTGGCGGGCCGTCGGCGGCGCGGCGGAGTCCGAGCCGGTCGCGGCGATGGAGGCCGCGAGCCTCGGCATCGACCACGCCGAGGTGGGCGGATGGATCCTCGAGGCGTGGAGCCTGCCGCCCGCGATCGTCGAGGCGGTGCGCCTCCATCACGCCGACGAGCCGCGCCCGGGGCTGCCCTTGCTCCTCCGGACCATCGATCGGCTCGTCTCGTGGACCGAGCTCGCGACCGGCGCGCTCAGGCCCGAGGCCGAGGCGCTCCTCGAGAAGACCGCCGAGCGCGGGATCACGCGCGCGGTGTGGGACGAGACCGTGACCCAGCTCCGGGAGGGCGAGGAGCTGGCGGCACTCGGCAGGCTCTAGACCCACGATGGCGAGGGAGCGCTCCACCGAGCAGGTCCGTGAGGCGCTCGCCGAGGTCGAGGAGCAGCGCGACGACGCCGTCGTCTACCTGTCCGCGATCAAGGTGCTGCTCGACGTGCTCGCGCGCGGCCACGCGACCGCGCAGTGCGGGCAGGAGGTCGCGGAGGCCCTCGTGCAGCAGCTCGCGCTCGAGACCTGCGCGCTCGTCCTGACCGACGACCGCGGGGAGGACGCCGTGCTCGCCGGCTTCGCGTCGCAGTCGCAGCGGCTCGGCGGCCCGCGCGGCGCGATCCGCGAGGCCGGCTGGCTGACGCTCGCGCGGCTGGTCGGGTCGGGCCCGAGCCCGAGCTGCTTCCGCCGCATGCCCGACGGTGCCTTCGAGGCCGTCGCGCCCGGCGATCTCGCCGGCGAGGGATTCCTCGTCCTCCCGTTCGAGATCGGGGGCGAGGCGGGCGGGACCCTGGTCCTCCACTCGCTCGTCGCGCCGGCGCAGGCGTTCGGCCGCGCCCGGGCCCTGGCACTCGTGGCGGAGATCGTCGGGCAGGTGATGACGATCGCCCGCATGCGCGAGTCGGTGGTCGGGCTCTGCAAGGACCTCGAGAGCGAGCTCGGCATCACGCGCCGCGTCCTGTCCGACCACCAGGAGAGCCTCCGGACGCACGAGGAGAACATCCAGACGCTCACCCAGGCGCTCATCCGCTC
>CAZLYE010000482.1:0-5375 GCA_964562865.1 uncultured Binatia bacterium (SeqCode)
CGCCGTGCCGGCCGACACGACGAGGATCGTGCCGCGGCCGGCGGCGGTGCCGGAGGCCTGGCGCCGCAGGGCGAGACGAGGTGTGGGGTGGTACTCGAATCCGGGCACCTCCGCGACGAGACACGTGCCGACGTCCGGCGCGAGCCGCGTCACGAGCACGTTGCCTCCGGCGGCGGCCATCCGATCGGCGATCGCGATCACCTGGTCTGGGCTCTTCCCCTCGCCGAGGATGACCTCCGGAAAGCCGTTCCGCAGCGCGCGATGATGGTCGAGCTGCGCGAAGCCGAGGTCCTCGAACGGGAGACCGCGCAGGCGCTCGAGCGCGTCGTCGATCGTGCAGTCCCCGCGGCGAACCGCGGCGAGAAGCTCCTCCAGCCGCTTGCGCTCCATCTCAGCGCCCGAGGCGGCGCGGCGCCGCGTTGCGCTCGTGCACGCGGAGCTCCTGCACTGCGCGCGCGCTGGCCCGCGTCACATCGATCCGCACCCGTCCCGCGTGCACGACGTCACCCGGCTTGGGGACCCGCCCGAGACGCTCGAGCACGAGGCCGCCGACCGTCTCGTACTCGCCCTGCGGCAGGTTCCACCCGAAGCGTTCGTTCATGTCGGTCACCGCCGCGCGTGCGCTCACCACGAGGACGCCTGGCGCGACGCGGCGGTAATGCTCGCGGGGCACATCATATTCGTCCTGGATCTCCCCGACAATCTCCTCGACGAGGTCCTCCACCGTGACGAGCCCGACGAAGCCACCGTACTCGTCCACCACGAGCGCGAGGTTCCGTCCCTCCGCCTGCAGCGTGGCGAGCAGCTCCGGCAGCGGCTTCGACTCGGGGACGAAGTACGGCTCCCGCATGACGGCGGTGACCGGGAGGTCGGGATCCTCGACGCCGAGCAGGTCGAGGCTCGCGACGACGCCGATCGCGTTGAACATGCGCTCGTGGAACACCGGCAGACGGGAGAAGCCCCGCTCCTGCACGAGCGCGATCACGTCGCCCACGGAGGCGCCGTCCGGCACGGCGCACACGTCGACGTGCGGCACGACGACGTCGCGCGCCGTCTTCGCCGCGAAGCGTGCGATCCGCGCCACCAGGCCGGCTTCGGGGACGTCGAGCGGGCCGCGGCCCGGCCGCGCCGCGAGCCAGGCGCCGAGACGCCGGAGCGTTGTCAGCGGGACCCGGCGGCGGTCGAGCGCCCGCTCGACGAGGAGCACCGGCGCGAGCCCGACCGCGGCGGCTCCGAGCACGGGCTCGAGCTGCCCGCGCCACCGCGGAGGTACGTCGGCCGCGAGGCCGCGCGGAACGAGGTCGAAGAGGACGAGCAGCGCCGGCACGGCCACGGCCAGCACGAGCGGAATCCACGCACGGCCGGCGTACGCCCAGACGAGCGACGCGATCACGCCGACCATCGCGGCGCCCGCGATCTGCGCGGTGGCGCGCGCCGTCGCGGCGAGCACGTCCTCGCCGAGCCAGCGTCCGCGCACCGCCGCGCCGCTCGCGAGGACGCTCTCCGCCGCCGCGGCGACCGCGCGGAGCGCGAGCAGGGGCACGAGGCCGATGACGAGCGCCACCGTAGTGCTCACGTGGCCTCCGCCTCGTCGTACTCGTCGCGGATCTCGCCGAAGAGCTCCTCGAGGAGATCCTCCATCGTGACGAGGCCCGCGATCCCGCCGTACTCGTCGACCACGAGCGCCAGGTGCACCTTCCGCCGCCTGAGCTCGCGGAAGACGTCACCCGCCCGCATGCCGAGGGGCACGAAGACCGGAGGACGGAGGAACGGGTCCAGGCGGAACCCGGGGGCCTTCACGTCCCGGCCGAGCAGGTCCTTCGCGTAGAGGACGCCGACCACGTTGTCGCGCTCGCCTCGGTAGACCGGGATGCGGGAGAACCGCTGCTCGCGCAGCGTCGCGAGCAGCGCCGCTCCCCCGATGTCGACCGGCAGGGCGACGACGCGCACGCGGGGCGTCATGACGGCGCGCACCGGGCGCTGCCGGAGCGCCCGCACGCGGTCGAGCAGCTCGCGACCACCCTCGTCGAGCGCCGCCTCCTCGCCCTCCTCGACCCGGCCGTCCGCGGCGAAGTGGAGCACGCTCGCGGAAGCGAGCCCGGCCTCGCCCGCCAGCCAGCCGGCGACCGTCACCGCGGGACGCTCGAGCGGGCGGCGCAGCAGCGTGATCACGCGGCTCCCGAGCTCGCCGAGCTGGTCTCCACGTGCGTCGGACAGCATGAGACCGATGCGCGGTGCGATCAGCTCCGCGACGAGGTACGCGCCCGCTCCCGCGAGCGCGGCGGCGAGCCACGCCGGCACGGGTCCCGCCGCCGCGAGCGCGATCCATGCCGCGGCGCCGGCGGCGGTCGCCGTCGCGACCTCGCGCCCAACGAGCAGCGTCACCCAGAAGCGGCGCGGCCGCGCGGGCGTCGTCCCGTGGCGCAGAAGCCGCGGCGCGTGCGGCGCGACGAACGCGAGGAGCACCGCGAACGACGCCGCGAGCACCGTCGCTGCAACCGCGAACGTCATCGCCGGAAGTGATCGAATCCCGGGCGGCCGACGGCGACGACGCGTCCCGCCGGGCCGAGCACCCGCACGCGCGCCGGCCCGCGATCGAAGCGCCCGATCCGCGTCACCGTGCAGCCGAGGTGCGGCGCGAGCGCGAGCAGGCGTCGCTCGCGGCGGCGTGGGACGGCGACGACGAGCTCGTAGTCCTCGCCGGCCGTCGCGGCGAACTCGGCCGCCCGGGGCCCGAGGGCCCGTCGACACGGTCGCGCGACGGGAAGCCGCCCGAGCTCCACGGTCGCGCCGACCCCGCTCGCCCGGCACACGTGGCCGACGTCCTGCACGAGCCCGTCGCTCACGTCGATCATCGCGCTCGCGACGCGGGCGAGCGCCACGCCCGCTGCGACGCGGTCGGGCGCCACGGCGAGCCGGCCGCGCCCGACGGCGAGACCGGCGGCGCCGAGCACACCGGTGACGTAGAGGAGATCGCCCGCCCGCGCACCGGCCCTCGTCACGATCCGCCCGGGCGCCTCACCGATCAGCGCGACGGTGACCGCGAGGTGCGGGCCCCGCGCGAGATTTCCGCCGACCAGCCGCGCACCGGCCCGCCGCGCAGCCGCCGCGAAGCCCGCCGTCAACGCGTCGAGCCGCGCGACCGGCATCTCAGGCGGCACCTCGAACGACAGGAGCGCGAAGCGCGGCACGCCGCCCATCGCCGCCAGGTCGCTCGCGTTGACGGCGAACGCGCGACGCCCGAGCGCCCGCGGCGTCGCCCACGTGGAACGGAAGTGCACGTCCTCGACCAAGGTGTCGGTGGTGAGGAGGAGGGGGCGGCGGGCCGCCCGGACCACCGCGGCGTCGTCGCCCGGACCGACGACGACCCGGTCTCCGTCGGCGGCGCGTCCGAGCCGCGCGATCAGCCGCGCGAGCCAGGCATGCTCCCCGACGTCGCGGAGGCGGCGCATCGCGCCTCCTCACCCCAGCATCGACTTCACCTTCTCGAGGAAGCTCTTCGACAGCGGATGCACCTCCTCGCCCGAGATGCGGGCGAATTCCTCGAGCAGCTCCCGCTGGCGGGCCGAGAGCTTGCGCGGCGTCTCCACCACGATGCGGACGATCTCGTCCCCGCGGCCGTAGCCGTTCACGTCCGGGATGCCCCGGCCCTTCAGACGGAACACCTGACCCGACTGCGTGCCGGTCGGGACCTTCACCTTCGCGGGTCCGTCGAGGGTCGGCACCTCGATCTCCGCGCCGAGCGCCGCCTGCGCGAAGCTGAGCGGCACCTCGCACACGACGTCCGTGCCCTCGCGGAGGAACAGCGGATGCTCGTGGACGTGCAGCACGACGTAGAGGTCGCCCGAGGCTCCGCCGCTCAGCGCGGCCTCGCCCTCGCCGCGGAGCTTGAGGCGCGATCCGTTGTCGACCCCCGGCGGGATCTTGATGCTCAGCTGGTGGACGCCGCGCTGCGCGCCGGTGCCGCTGCACGCGGTGCACGGATTGGCGATGATCGTGCCCTGTCCGTTGCAGTGGCCGCACGTCTTCGCGATCGAGAAGAAGCCCTGCTGGAAGCGGACCTGGCCGCTCCCCCGACACTGCGGGCACTGGCGCGGCGACGTGCCCGGCTTCGCGCCGCGCCCCTTGCACGTCTCGCAGGTGGAGAGACGGGGGACCGAGATGGTCTTCTCGCACCCGAACGCGGCCTCCTCGAAGCTCACCTCGAGCTCGTAGCGGAGATCCTGGCCGCGGCGCGTGCGGCCCCGGCCGCCCCGGGCGCGTCCCGTCCCGAAGAAGTCGCCGAAGAGGTCGCCGATGATGTCCTCGAAGCCGGCGCCGAAGTCGAAGCCTGCCCCCGGGCCCGCGCCCTGCTCGAACGCCGCGTGCCCGAAGCGGTCGTACAGCCCCCGTCGATCCGCGTCCGACAGGACCTGGTAGGCCTCCGAGATCTCCTTGAAGCGTTCCTCGGCCGCACGGCGGTCGTCCGGATTGCGATCGGGGTGGTAGCGGAGCGCGAGCTTCCGGTACGCCTTCTTCAGCTCCTCGTCGGTGGCCGTCCGGGAGACGCCGAGGACCTCGTAATAGTCGCGCTTCATGGAAGAAAAAAGCCCTCGCCCGCTGGCGCGGGTGAGGGCTCCTCTACTCTGTGCACCCCGTCACCGCAAGCAAGAACGCGCCTACTCCTTCACCTCCTCGAATTCCGCCTCGACGACGTCGTCCTTGCCCTTGCCCTCGTTCGCTGCGCCGTCGCCGCGCGTCGGACCGCCGGCCGCCTGGCCGCCGCCGGCCGCACCCGCACCCTGCCCGGCCTTCGCGTACATCGCCTCGGCGAGCTTGTGGGAGGCGCGAGCGAGCGCGTCGGACGCGCTGCGCATCTGGCCCACGTCCTGCGACTCCAGCGCCTTCTTGGCGTCCGCGAGCGCGCTCTCGACGTTGCCCTTCGTGCCCGGATCGAGCGAGGCAGCGTTGTCGGCGAGCGTCTTCTCGGTCTGGTAGACGAGCCCGTCGAGCTGATTGCGGGCGTCGACCAGCTCGCGCTTCTTGCGGTCCTCCTCGGCGTGGAGGCCGGCCTCCTTCACCATGCGGTCGACCTCGTCCTTGCTGAGGCCGCTCGACGCGGTGATCTGGATCGACTGCTCCTTGCTCGTGCCGAGGTCCTTCGCACTCACATGGACGATGCCGTTCGCGTCGATGTCGAACGTGACCTCGACCTGCGGCACGCCGCGCGGCGCGGGCGGGATCCCGACCAGGTCGAACTGGCCGAGGAGCTTGTTGTCGGCCGCCATCTCGCGCTCGCCCTGGAACACGCGGATGGTCACCGCCGACTGATTGTCGGCGGCAGTCGAGAACACCTGGCCCTTCCGGGTGGGGATGGTCGTGTTCTTCTCGATGAG
>CAZLYE010000483.1:0-4157 GCA_964562865.1 uncultured Binatia bacterium (SeqCode)
GGTGAACGGCGTGAGCCCGCGTCCGATCCGGGTGCCGCGGTAGAGGATCGGTCCCCTGCTGGTGAGCTTGATCGCGACCGCGATCAGCAGCGACACCGGCAAGAGCGCGACGAACCCGCCGAGCGCGACGGCCATCTGCCATGCCCGCCACCACCGCCGCTCGGGGAGCGGCGCGGCGTCGAACGACGACCCGAAGGCCTCCTCGGCCTGCTTGAACGCCTCGAGTGCGGTCACGTGGTCCTCTCCGTCACGGCCGCGGGCCCTACGGTCCCCGCCGCCGGCACCCAGCTCTCGCGCAGCACCTCGTCGTGCCACACGGTGAGGAAGAGCAGCGCCCAGATCGCACGGCTGTGGTCGGCCCGCCGCCGCACGTGATCGGTCACGAGGCGCCCGACCGCGTCGGGATCGAGCAGGCCCTGCCGGCGGAGCCGCGCCGGCGAGAGCACGTCCTGCGCGAAGTCGCGGAGCTCGCCCGCGAGCCAGCCGGCGATCGGGAGGTTGAAGCCGAGCTTCCGCTGGCGAAGGATCGGCTCGGGCAGCCGACCCGCCATCGCCTGGCGGAGCAGCCACTTCGTCTTCAGCCGGTGGAGCCGGAGCCGCGACGGGATCCGCCGGCCGAGCTCGACGACCGCGCGGTCGAGGAACGGGACGCGCGCCTCGAGCGAGTGCGCCATCGTCATCCGATCGGTCTTCGGGAGGAGATCGCCCGGGAGGTAGAGGGCCGTGTCGATGTACTGCAGGCGGTCGAGGTCGTCGCCGTCCGACTCGCGGTAGAGCTCCTCGTAGAGCCGCACGGTCGGATGCAGCCCGTTCCCGTTCCCGTTGCCGCCCGCGGCGTGCCCGTTCCCCTGGGCGTAGAGCACCGCCTTCACGTCCTCGCTCATCATCGTCATCCACCAGAGATGACCGGCCGCGGGCGGGAGATAGGCTCCGGCGACGAACTTCTTCGCCTTGTAGTCGAAGCTCGCGCGGGCGTGAGAGACGGGAAGCGTGCGGACGATGCTCGGCACGAGCCCGGCCCCGATTGCGCGCGGCAGCCGGCTGTAGAGCGCGGCGAAGCGGCGCGCGCGGTACGTCTCGTAGCCCGCGAGGGTCTCGTCCCCGCCCTCCCCGCAGAGCACGACCTTCACGTGCTGGCGCGCGAGCTGCGCCACGTACCAGGTCGGGATCGCGGTCGAGTCGGCGAACGGCTCGTCGAAGTGCCGCACGAGCGTCGGGAGGAGGCCCGCCGCGTCGGGGCGCACGATGAGCTCGTGGTGCTCGGTCCCGAAGCGCGTCGCGACCTGTCGCGCGAGGTGGGTCTCGCTGTAGCTCGACTCCTCGAAGCCGATCGTGAAGGTGCGGATCGGGTGGACGCCGAGCTCGTGCATGAAGGCGACGATCGAGCCCGAGTCGAGGCCCCCGGAGAGGAAGACGCCGAGTGGCACGTCGCTCATCAGGTGGCTCTCGACGGCCGCCCGGAGCGTCCGCGTGAGCTCGGCCTGCCACTCGGCCGGGCTCCGGCGCTCGGCGGGCGCGACGTGGCCGCGGAGGCTCCAGTAGCGCTCGACGCGCACCCGTCCGCCGCCGTCGCCCGGCTCGGCGACGAGGAGGTGTCCGGCCGGCAGCTGGCGGGCGCCGGCGAAGATCGACGTCGGGTCCGGGACGTAGCCGAGCGTCAGGTAGTCGTGCAGCGCCTGGGGGTCGATCCGCGGATCGAGCCCGCCGGCGAGCAGGCACTTCGCCTCGGAGCCGAAGAGGATCCGCTCCGGCGTCTCGGCGAGGTAGAGGGGCTTGATGCCGATCCGGTCGCGCGCGAGGACGAGGCGATGCCGCGCGCCGTCCCAGAGGGCGAGCGCGAACATGCCCTCGAGCCGCGCGACGGCGTCGGTCCCCTCCTCCTCGTAGAGGTGCGCGATCACCTCCACGTCGGATCTGCTCCGGAACTGATGGCCCCGAGCCTGGAGCGCGGAGCGCAGCGAAGCGCTGTTGTAGATCTCGCCGTTGCAGACGACCTGGATGGTGCCGTCCTCGTTGCCGAGCGGCTGGTGGCCGCCCGCCACGTCGACGATCGAGAGGCGCCGCATGCCGAGCGCCACCTCGCCGTGCACGTGCCCGCCGAAGTCGTCCGGACCCCGGTGCACCATCACGTCGCACATCGCGCGCACGCGCTCGGCGCTCGCACGCGCGCCGAGACGCATCCGGAGCTCTCCTGCGATGCCGCACATGGTTGGTCCCTCAGGCTGCGAGTCGCTGGCGCACGAGGGTGGCCGCGAGCTCGCTCACGGGCGCGAGTCGGGGACCCACGCCGATGCGGGGAAAGGCGAACGGATCGATCCCGGGCCGCACGAGCCCGGGCGCGGACGTGACGGCGGAGCGGAAGCCGAGCCGCCGGAGGATGCCGGCGGCCGGCGCGTCGAAGTAGCGGTGCGCGCCGCCGGTGTTCGGATAGGCGAAGTGGACGACGGGAGAACCGATCGCGGCCGCGATGGCGTCGCGCGACGCGGCGATCTCGGCGGTCGCCTCGCCGGGCGCGGCGAGCGCGACGTTCACGTGGGTCACGGTGTGCGCGCCGATCGTCCAGCCGGCGCGCGCGAGCTCCCGGACCTGGTTCCAGTCGAGCATACTGTCCGCGAGCACGGCCGCGGGATCCACGCCGCAGGCCGACGCCGCCGCTGCGAGCCGCGCGTCACGCTCGTCCGCCGGGAGCGGCACGAGGGCGCGCGTGAGGGCGCGCGCGATCGGCCCACGCTCGGCACGCGCGCCGAGCGTCACGGGCGGCAGCCCGGACACTGCGAGCTCGCCCGCCGGGGCCGTCAGCGCGAGCGCGCGCACCGCCGACATCCAGAGCGGTGGGCCGCCGTCCATGCTGCCGCTCGTGAGGTAGACGGCGGCCGGCAGCCCGAGCCGCCGGAGCACCGGGAACGCGAGGCGGTGGTTGTCGGCGTAGCCGTCGTCGAACGTGATCGCGAGCGCCCGCGGCGGGAGCGTCACGCCCCGGCGCACCCCGTCGACCAGCTCGTCCAGCGGGACGACGGTGTACGCGCGCTTGACGAACGCCATCTGCACGCGGAGCGCGGCGACCGGGAGGCAGATCTCGGGCGTCGCGTACGGCACCTCGTCCGCGTCCGGCGTGATCGCGTGGTAGCGGAGGACGAGGGCCCCGGGGCGCCGGCGCGCGAGCCCGGCGAGCGTCAGGAGACCCGAGTGGAAGAGGACGCGCTTCAGCGCCCACGTCCCGAGGCGGGGCGGCCTCATGCCGTCGCCTCGAGCGGCGCCGCCGCCCGCGTGCCGAACAGACCGGGGAAGCGGCGGCGGAGCCGCCGCCGCTCGGCCGCCATGCGGTCGACGAGCGCGAGGGCGTGCGAGAGCGGCGCGCGCGGCCACGCGTCGACGTGCAACGTCTCGCGCCGGCGGTCGGTCCAGTGGAACTTGTGGGGCTGTGCGCCGCGGAGGAAGTTGAACTCGCGGATGCCGCGGCCGATCAGATCCTCGATCACCATCCCGAGCAGCACCTCACCGGGGGAATCGTCCGCGGCGGCGGGGTCGAACCCCGACTGATACGCGTAGTACGTGCCGCGGTAGACGAAGCCGTAGCGCGCGGCGATCGCCTTCCCGCCGCGCTCGAGGAAGGCGACGTAGAGCCACCCGCGCCGCGCCGCGCGCTCGGCGAACCGTTCGTGGAACGCGCGGTAGTCCGGGCGCCGGAAGTTGCCTCCGCGCCCGGACGTCTCCATGCGCTCCTGATGGAGCTGCGCGAGCGTCGCGATCGCCGTCCCGACGTCCGCACCGTCGCGCCACGGGACGAGCACGGCGCCGAGGCGACGACGCTTCTTCCGGTGGTTGCGGCGGAAGTTGTGCGTGAGCCGCGCTTCGAGCTCGGGCCACGTCGTCGGGAGCGGGAGGTACGGGCACACGCAGCCGACCTCGCTCCGCGGTCGGAGCCCGCCGGCGCCGAGCGTCGCCGTGAGCGCGGCGCGAACGGGCGAGTCCTCGGGCACGTCGGTGAGCGCGAGCTTGTCCCAGCGGCGTCCCGTCTCGAGCGCGTCGACGAGGACGGGGACGAGCTCCCGCTCGCGCCCGGCCTCGACCACGAGATCGAGGAAGTCAGGACACACCGCCCGTCCCGTCCCGATGAACTCGAGCTGGCGGAAGGTGAGCCCGTAGCGGCGCCGCTC
>CAZLYE010000484.1:0-12656 GCA_964562865.1 uncultured Binatia bacterium (SeqCode)
AGCTTGATCACCCGGCGGTCGGGGCCGGGCTGCTCACCGGGAACGTACGGCGGCACGCCCCGGACGGCCGGTCGGAGCCAGTCGGCCGGCCCGGCCAGGCTACTTCACCGCCTTGATCTGACGCGGGGCCTGCAGGTCGGCGGGTGACGCCGCGGCCGACGCGTCGGCGCCCTGCGTGCCGCCGAGGTGGCGTTCGACCACCTCGATCGCCTGCCGCTCGCGGCCCGGGATGCCGGTGAGCACGTCGAGGAGCCGCGTCCAGCGCTCGCGGTCCGCGCCCGCCAGCTCGTAGAGTCGCATCGCCCCGTCGACGTCCTTCCGCTTGAGCGCCGCGTCGGCGGCGGTGAGCATGCGATCGCGCGGCAGCGGGACGCCGCCGAGCTCACAGACGCTCACCACGTCAGGGATGCGATGCCGGTCGAGCAGTCGCTCGGCGAGCCGCGACCAGTCGGGCGCCGTCACCAGCTCCGCGTTGCGCACGAAGAGCCTCATGGCGGCGTCGAGGAAACCGCGCTCGAGATAGCGACGGCCCACGAGCACCTCGGACTCACTGGCTGGCATCGGTGCGCACCCTCCTCGGCTCAACGGCGTGCACCAGCACTCCGCAACTCCGAGACCTTAACCGACGCCACCCAGCCTTTGCAAGAAGGTAGCGAGGCTCGCCGACGACAAAGCACCTGCACAATCGACTATTTGGCCCGTCCCCCACCGCCGCCGGGCTCAAGAAGACGGGACGCGCTGCCGATAAACCCCCCACGCAATGCCGACGCGCCTCAACATCACGTACAGCGCATACCGGGAGCTCGAGACCATCCCGCAGAGCCCGCTCCGGGACATCGGGGAGGCGATCATCTCGCTCGCGGACGACCCCCACCCGCCGGGCTCCTCCCTGCTGAAGGGGATCGGCGGCTGCTACTACATCGCGATCGACGACTACTACATCCTCTACCATCTCGATCAGGAAGACGGCCTCACGGTTCTCGGCGTCCTGCACGGCCCCTACCACCCCCTGCATTAACCGCGCCGTCACCTGTCCGCCCCGAGCGCGCGCAGGGCGGCGAGGTTCTCCTCGATCATCGCCCGGCCGGGGAAGTCCGGCGGGGCGACGCGCAGCGCCTCCGCGTAGTCGGCGGCCGCCCCGCGGACGTCTCCCTTCACCTCCCGGGCCCAGCCGCGGTTGTTCCACGCGCGTGCGTCGCGGGGATTGAGCACGATCGCGACGTTCAGGTCCGTGAGCGCGCCGTCGAGGTCGCCGCGCGCGCGGCGCGCGCTGCCGCGGTCGTACCACGCCAGCGCGTATCCCGGGTGGATCGCGATGGCGGCCGACCAGTCGGCGAGCGCGCCGTCGGGGTCGCCCGCGCCGTCGCGCGTGACGCCGCGGTTCGTGTAGGCGACCCAGCTCCGTGGGTCGAGCCGGAGCGCGTGCTCCCAGAGCGTCCGCGAGTCTCGCCACACGCCGGTCTGGCGGTACGTGAGGACCCCGAGGACGACGAGCCCGACGGCGCTCGCGCCCCAGCCGGCCGCCCGGAGCGCCGGACCGCTGCGGCCGAGCCGTGCGACGCCGGCGGCCACGAGGACGGCCCAGGGAAGGCAGGCGAGGTAGGTGTAGCGGTCGGCCGCGATCTGGGGTCCCGTCTGCACGAAGCCGAGCACCGGCGACACGACGATGGCGTAGCAGGCCGCGGCGGCGGCCGCCCACGGCCAGCGCCGCCGTCCGAGGGCCAGGACGGCCGTCGCCGCGGCCGTGCCCGCGAGCGCGGCCACGTAGCGCGGCGCCGCCGGGTCGAGCCGCAGCTCGAGCAGGTAGAGAGGAGACAGACGGACCGGCGCCACCGTCTTCCCGAGGTAGAACCAGAGCCCGTACGCCGCCTGGGCGGCGCGGGCGAGGACGCCGTGCTCGGCGAGCGTCCGGGTGGCGGCGATCGGGCGCACCGCGGCGACGGCGAGCGCCGCGCCCGCCGCCGCGAGGATCGCGTAGGGGACCTTCTCGCGGAGGACGGGGAGTCGCGCCCGTCCGGGCGCGAAGCGGCCGAGCGGGTACGCATCGAGCACGAGGAGGACGAGCGGGAGCGTGATGCCCCACGCCTTCGAGAGGAGCGAGAGGGCGAAGCAGCCGAGCGACACGAGGTACCAGCGCGTTCGCGGCCCCTCCTGCATGCGGAGATAGGCGAGCAGTGCCAGGAGCCAGAAGAGCCCGGACAGCACGTCGCGCCGCTCCGACGCCCACGCGACCGACTCGACGCGGAGCGGATGGATCGCGAAGAAGAGCGCCCCGGCCGCGGCGGGGAACCCGCCGACGGGCAGCGACGTCCGGGCGAGCAGGGCGATGATCAGCCGGTACACGAAGACGGCGTTCACCGCGTGCAGGAGCACGCTCGTCAGGTGATAGCCGGTCGGGTCCATGCCCCAGACCGCGTGATCGAGCGCGAGCGTCAGCCAGGTGAGCGGCTGGTAGTGGCCCCCGTGGAAGGTGGTCGCCATCCACCGGAGCTGCGCGGGGGCGAGACCCCGATAGTTGGGGTTCTCGGTGAAGTTGAGGTCGTCGTCCCAGGCGACGAAGTCGCCGTGGAGCGCGGGCAGGAAGCAGGCGAGGACCGCGGCGACGATGACGAGGGGCAGCACGCCCCGTCGCATCGCGGCGACGCGCTCCACCCGGCCTACGGGGCCATCCCGCGGCGGCCGGTCCGACGGCGCTCGAGACGCTCCCGCTCGCGCTCGCGCACGAGCGGCTGCAGCTCCTCGATCGCCTGCTCGACCTCCGCCTGCCGCGGCGTCCCCTTCGGCAGCAACCCCTCGGTCCGCTCGAAGTGGCTGAGCGCCTGCTCCAGCTCGCCGCGGAGCCGCGACGCCACCGCGAGGTGGTAGAAGCCCTCGGCCTCCTCGCCCTTCTGGCCGAGCGCGAGGCCGACCAGCCGCTGCGCCTCGTCGAGGTCGGGGTCGAGCGTCACCGCGCGCTGGAACTCGACCAGCGCCGGGGCCGATTCACCCGCGTCCGCGAGCGCCTTGCCGAGCTCGAGGTGGGCCCAGCCGTCCTCGGGACGCCGCCCGAGGTGGCGCCCGAGCGCGTCGCGCGCCTTCGCCGGGTCCTTGAGGGCGACGTAGACGGCGCCGAGGGGACGATCCACCCGACCACCGAGACCGCCCAGGTCACGGCACCTCTCGAGCGAAGCCCGTGCCGCGTCGAGCTGCCCGACGGTCTGATAGACGCGGCCGAGGAGGAACTGGCTCTCGGGGTCGTCGGGCTTCTCGTCGGCCAGCCGCTTGTACCGCGCGACCACCACCTCCGGCGGCTCCACGATCGCCCGCGCAATGGCGCGCGTCTCGGCGAGCTCGGGGAGGCTCGCGGGCCGGCCGGCGGGCGTCCGGAGCTTCTGCGCCGTGATCATGGTCTCGACGTGCGCGATCCGGTCCTCGGTGATCGGGTGGCTCAGCATGTACGCCGGGACGCCGGCCGGGTTCACCCTTTGGTCGGCGAGGAGCGTCTTGAAGAACGAGCCGAGCGCGTGCGGATCGTAGCCCGCCTGGGTCGCGTTGCCGAGGCCCAGGTAGTCCGCCTCCTGCTCGAACTCGCGCGAGTACTTGAGCTGTGCCGTCTCGGCCGCCGCGATGGCGCCCGCGCCGATCACCGGGTTCACGGCGGAGAGGAGCAGCCCGAGGAGTGCTGCGGCGGTCCAGACCTGCCCCTGCTGCTGCTGGCGGACGATGTGATGCCCGCGCACGTGGCCCATCTCGTGGCCGAGCACGCCGGCGAGCTCGTCGTCGTTCGCGACCTCCGCCAGGAGACCCGAGAAGACGAACACGTAGCCGCCGGGGACGGCGAACGCGTTCAGCGCCGGATGCTGCACGACGAAGAACTGGTAGTCGAACTCCTGGGGGCCGAGCGTCGCGACCAGGCGTCGCCCGATGCGGTTCACGTACTCCGTGACGGCCGGATCGTCGACCATCGGCAGCTCGGAGCGTGCCTCGAGGAGGAAGCGACGGCCGAGCTCCCGCTCGCCCCCCTCCTTCGCGGCGCGCACCGGCCCCGCGCACGCGAGCGCGCAGGCGAGGACCGTCGCGACGAGCGGCCGCCGGCGCCTCACCGCCGCGCGAGCCCCCGCGCCACGTCCTTCGCGAAGTACGTGATGACGACGTCGGCCCCCGCACGCCGGATGGCCGTGAGGCTCTCCTCGACGACGCGCGCCTCGTCGACCCAGCCCCGGGCCGCCGCCGCCTTCACCATCGCGTACTCCCCGCTCACGTGATACGCCGCCACCGGATACCCGAAGCGCTCCTTCACGCGCCGGACGACGTCGAGATACGGCAGCGCCGGCTTCACCATCACGATGTCGGCCCCCTCGGCGATGTCGAGCGCGACCTCGCGCAGCGCCTCCTCCACGTTGGCCGGGTCCATCTGGTACGAGCGCCGGTCGCCGAACTGGGGCGCGGAGCCGGCCGCGTCCCGGAACGGCCCGTAGAAGGCCGACGCGAACTTCGCAGCGTACGACATGATGGGCAGATGCGCGAAGCCCGCCGCGTCGAGCCCACCCCGGATCGCCGCCACGCGCCCGTCCATCATGTCGGACGGGGCGATCAGGTCGGCGCCGGCCCGCGCGTGCGCGACCGCCTCCGCGGCGAGCAGGTCGAGCGTCGGGTCGTTGTCGACGTCGCCCTCGCGGACGACACCGCAGTGACCGTGGTCGGTGTACTCGCAGAGGCAGACGTCGGTCACGAGCAGCAGCCGCGGCGCGGCCTCTCGGATCGCGCGGAGCGCGCGCGGGATGATGCCGTCGGGGTCGGTCGCGCCGCTCCCCCGGGCGTCCTTCCGCTCCGGGATGCCGAAGAGGAGCACCGCCGGGACGCCGAGGTCCACGAGCTGGCGGCATTCCTCGGCCGCCCGGTCGACGGAGAGCTGCGCGACGCCCGGCATCGAGTCGACGGGGCGCTCGACGCCGCGGCCGGGCACGACGAAGAGCGGCTGCACGAGCTGCTCCGTGGCGACACGCGTCTCGCGCACCAGGCGACGGAGCGCGTCGGTGCGACGCAGGCGCCGCGGACGGTAGGCGGGGAAGCGGCTCATGGACGCCCCGTCATTAAAGCATCCGGCCGGCGATTTGGGAAAAGGCTGTCTCAACTCCTGTCACTGCCGGGCGCGGCTGTCCGGGACCGCGCTCGGGCGAAGTGATCGGCCAGCGCGGCGGCGAGCGCAGGTACGGTGTATGCGCCCGGCACGACGTCCACGCGGAGCCCGAGCTCGCGGGCCGTGTCCGCGGTCACCGGGCCGATGCAGGCGACGACCGGGGTGGCGTCGCGCACGAGCCTCGCGACGGCCGGACGGCCGATCATCTCGACGAAGTTCCGGACCGTCGAGCTGCTCGTGAACGTGAGCGCGTCGACGTCGCCCCGCTCGAGCGCCGCGACGAGCGCGGCCGAGTCCGCGCCCGACGGCGCCACCGCGCGGTACGCGATCACCTCGTCCACCTCGGCCCCGCGCCGGCGGAGCTCCTCGGGCAGCACCGCGCGGGCGCCGGCGGCGCGCGGCAGGAGGATGCGGCGGCCGCGGACCTCGTCAGCGCCGAGCGCGGCGAGGAGACCCTCCGCGCGATAGTCGGCGGGAACGACGGCGGGGCGGAGGAGCCGGCGCGCGAGCTGGGCGGCGGTCTCGGGTCCGATCGCGGCGAGCCGGACGGAGGCCAGCTCCCGCACGTCGCGGGCCGCGGCCGCGAAGCGCTCGAAGAACGCCTGCACGCCGTTCGCGCTCGTGAAGACGATCCAGTCGTAGCCGCCGGCCGTCGCGATCGCGCGGTCGAGCGCACCGGGATCCGTGGGCGGCGCGATCGCGATGGTCGGGAACGAGATCACCTCGGCGCCGCGCTCCTCGAGCAGGTCCGCGAGCGCGCCCGCCTGCGCGCGGGGCCGCGTGACGACGATCCGGCGGCCAAAGAGCGGCCGCTCCTCGAACCACCGCACGCGCTCGCGCACCCCGACGACGCTGCCGATCAAGACCACCCCCGGCGCGCCGAGGTTCGCCTCGTCCACCCGGGTCGCGAGCGTGCCCGCCGTCGCGACCACGGTCGCCTGGCGCCCGGTCGTTCCCCAGCGCACCGCTGCGGCCGGCGTCGCGTCCGGGAGACCGTGGGCGACGAGCCGCTCGAGGATCGCCCGGAGCTGCCGCATGCCCATGAGGAAGACGAGCGTTCCGCCCTGCCGCGCGAGCGCGTCCCAGGGCAGCGCGGGCGGGCCGACCTCCGCGCCGCAGCGCGCCTGGTGCCCGGTCACGACGGTCACGAGCGAGGCGTGGTCGCGGTGGGTGAGCGGGATGCCCGCGTACGCGGGCACCGCCAGCGCCGACGAGACGCCGGGCACGATCTCGAACGGGACGCCGGCGCGGGCGAGCGCCTCCGCCTCCTCGGCCCCGCGCCCGAAGAGGAACGGGTCGCCGTTCTTGAGGCGGACCACCGTCTTCCCCGCCCGGGCGCGTGCGACGAGGAGCCGCTCGATCTCGTCCTGCCCGGGCCGGCGCGGCTCGTCGTGCAGGTGCCCGAGCGCGATCACCTCCGCGTCGCTGCGCACGAGCTCCAGCAGGCGCGGGCCGACGAGGTAGTCGTGGACGACGACGTCGGCCGCCGCGAGGCAGCGTTCGCCGCGGCGCGTGAGGAGCCCCGGGTCGCCCGGGCCCGCGCCCACGAGGTAGACGCGCCCGCTCACGCCTCCGCCTCCCGCACCCGGAGGCTCATCGGGCCAGGATGTCCGCCGCGCCGGCCGCGAGCAACCGCTCCGCCAGCGTCCGGCCGAGCACCGCGGCCCGTTCCGCGGGCGCGGTGTCGCGGTCCTCGAGGCACCTCGTGCCGTCGAGGTCCGTCACGAGCGCCCGCAGCGTGACGCGTCCGTCCGCGACGGTCGCGTGGGCGGCGAGCGGCGTGTTGCAGTCCCCGCCGATGGCGACGAGGAAGCCGCGCTCGGCCGCGACGGCCGCGGCCGCCGCCGCATCGTCCACCGCGGCGAGGAGGCGCCGCGTCGCCTGGTCGCTCTCCCGGCACTCGAGGGCGAGCGCGCCCTGCCCGACCGGCGGCAGAAACTCCTCCGGCGGCAGGGTACGGGCGGTCGGCTCGACGATCCCGAGCCGCTCGAGCCCCGCTGCCGCCAGCACGATGGCGTCGACGGCGCCCTCGCGCCACCGCCGGAGGCGCGTGTCGACGTTGCCGCGGAGCGGGATCACCTCGAGGTCCCGCCGACGCGCGAGGAGCTGCGCCCGGCGGCGGACACTCGACGTGCCGACGCGGGCCGCCCTGGCGAGCCCCGCGAGCCCGCCGTCGCCGCCGCCGATCAGCACGTCGTGCGCGGCGGCCCGTGTGGGGACGGCGCCGATCACGAGCCCCGCGGCGAGCCGCGCCGGCAGGTCCTTCATCGAATGGACGCCGAGGTCCACCGTCCCGGCGAGCAACGCCTCCTCGATCTCCTTCACGAAGAGGCCCTTCAGGCCCGCGGGCGCGACCGGACCCCGCTCGTCCCGGTCCCCGCTCGTGCGGATGACGACCGTCTCCACGCGGAGCCCGGGATGACGCGTCTCGAGGGCGTGCCGCACGAGATCCGCCTGCGCGCGCGCGAGCGCGCTGCCGCGCGTGCCGAGGCGGAGCACCCGCTATCCTTCCTCGTCGTCGTCGGCGTCGTCGGGGTCGGGATCCGGCTCCGGCTCGTCGTCGGATCCCAGCCGGAAGAGCCGGCGTGCGGCGTCGATGTAGAAGGCCTCGGTCGGATCCGCGCGATGTCGGCGGAGCGTCGTGACGGGCTCGTGCAGGATCTTGTTCACGATCGCCTGCGTCAGCCGCTCGATCGCCTCCCGCTGCCGCGCGTCGACGGGGAGCCCGCCGAGCGCCCGCTCGAGCTCGCGGCGCCGGATCGCCTCGAGCTTCTGGCGGAGCGCGACGATCGTCGGCACGACGTCGAGGCTCGTGAACCAGCGCCAGAACGCGTCGACCTCCGCCTCGACGATCAGCTCGGCCTTCTCCGCCTCGCGGGCGCGCGCGCCGCGGTTGTCCGCGACCACGCCCTCGAGGTCGTCGATGTCGTAGACGTAGACGTTGTCGAGGCCATTGAGGGCAGGGTCGAGCGCGCGCGGCACGGCGAGGTCGATCAGGAACATGGGTCGGTTGCGACGCCCGCGGATGGCCTTCTCCATCGCCGCGGGGCCGAGGAGGTACTTCTCGCCGCTCGCCGCGGCGATCACCAGGTCCGCGAGCGGCAGGTAGTGCCCGAGGCGGTCCCACGGGACGGGCGTGCCGCCGAGGTCGCGGGCCACCTCGATCGCGCGATCGAAGGTCCGGTTCGTCACCATGACGGAGCCGACGCCCTGGGCGAGGAGCTGCCGCGCCGTGAGCTCGCCCATCGTCCCCGCGCCGAGGAGGAGCGCGCTCTTGTCGTCGAGGCGGTCGAAGATGCCGCGCGCCAGCTCCACGGCGGCGGAGCCGATCGAGACGGCCCTCTCCGCGATCCCGGTCTCGCTGCGGATGCGCTTCGCGACGGAGAAGGATCGGTGGAAGCAGCGGTGGAGCACCTGGCCCGACGCGCCCGCGGCGGCGGCGGCGGCGTACTGCTCCTTCATCTGGCCGAGGATCTGCGGCTCGCCGACCACCATGGAGTCGAGGCTCGCCGCGACGCGGAAGAGATGGCGCACCGCCGCGCGGTCGGTGTGGGTGTAGAGGTGGCCCACGAGACCCGTGTCCGGGACGCCGTGCTCGCGGGCGAGGAAGCGCGGGAGCGCCGCCGACACGGCGTCGGGATCGGTGCCGCAGGCCACCACCTCGACCCGGTTGCAGGTCGAGAGGATCGCGCCCTCGGCGACGGCCTCCATCTCGATCAGGCGGCGGAGCGCGGCGTCGATCTGCCCGTTGGCGAAGGCGACGCGCTCGCGCACCTCGACCGGCGCCGTCCGGTGGTTGAGCCCGACCAGGACGATGCTCCTCCCGGCGCTCGCGCGCTCCACGTCAGAAGGCCTTCCCGTGCTGGCCGAGCGCCAGCACGTTCACGCTGACGAGCGAGAGGAGGATCACCGCGAAGCCCGCGATGGTGAGCGTCGCGGCCCAGCGGCCGCGCCACCCGGCCGTCATGCGACCCTGGAGGAGGATCACGTAGATCGCCCACGTGACGAGCGAGAAGACGAGCTTCGGGTCGGAGGACCAGAACCGTCCCCACGCGGTGTGCGCCCAGACGATCCCGCTCACGATCCCGAGCGTCAGGAGGATGAGACCCCACACCAGGCAGGCATAGTTCAGCCGGTCGAGCGTCTCGAGCGACGGGAGGAAGCGGAGGACGCGGCTCCGGCGGTTCTTCAGCCGGCGCTCCTGGACCAGGTAGAGGAGGCTCGCGCTGAAGGCGAGCGCGAAGACGGCGTCGCCGAGCGACGAGAGGACGACGTGGACCGGCAGCCACGCGCTGTCGAGGACGGGGGGAAGCGGCCGCGCGCCGCGATACACGGCGTCGGCCGCGAGCGTCAGGCTGAACGCGAGCGGGCTCACGACCGCGCCGAGGGCGACCAGCGGACGGCGGAGCTGCACGACCAGGAAGACCGCGACGAGCAGGAGGGCGAGGAACGAGAGCGCCTCGTCGAAGGTCGTGACGGCGAGGTGGCCGGCGTTCCAGGAGCGCACGACGATCGACACGGCGTGCGCCGCGAACCCGGCCCAGAGGAGCCGGGGGAGGAGCGTACGCGGCAGCTCCTGGCGGACCGCGATGCCGGCCAGTGCGGCGACCGTCCCGGCCAGGTAGAGCGCGGTCGCGAGCCGGAGGAGCGCGAGCTCCATGATCAGCCGACGGCCTCCAGGCACACGCCGAGGCGGGCGAGGCTCCAGCCCTCGCCGACGACGCGCGCGAGGAGCGCGTCGATCTCCTCGCGCCGGCCGTCGCGCACGAGGTCGAGGAGCGGCGAGCCGAGGAGCGTGGTCACGACGGCCCCCCGGCCGGGCTCGGCGCCGAGCGCCGAGCGGACCGCACCGAGGATCGCGACGAACGGCGCGTACTCGGGCCCCACGTGCGCCTCGAGCTCCCGACGGAGATGGGCCGCGAGGCCCGGGCTCGCCCCGCCCGTCCCGATCGCGATCCGGAGGTCGCCCCGGTCGACCACGGCGGGCGACACGAACGTGCAGGCCGACGGGACGTCGGCGACGTTCAGCAGGACCCGCTCGCGCTCGGCCTCCTCCACCAGCCGGCGGATCAGGTCCGCGTCACGCGTCGAGGCGTAGGCGAGGAACGCCCCGGCGAGGTCTCCCGGGCGGTAGTCCTCGGGCGCGATGACCGCGACCTCCGCCCCGGCGGCCCGGCACGCATCCGCCTTGCCGTCGGCTGCCTCGTCGCGGCCGATGATGACGCAGCGTCGTGCCTCGAGACGCAGAAACACCGGATGGATGCGCATCCGATCGCCGATCGTACCAGAAGGGTACGGGACCCGAAACGAGCCGGAACCGAGCCCGCGGGCCGCCGCTCAGGTCGCGTTCGGGGCGACCGGGATGCGGAGCACCTGGCCGGCGCGCACCTTGGAGGACTTGCCGAGGCGGTTGGCGCTCCGGATGCGCGCGACGCTCACCTTGTGGGCGTGTGCGATGTGCGAGAGCGTCTGTCCGGGCCGGACGCGGTAGCTGAGCATCGCGGAGCGGACCGCCGGGCGGCTCTTCGCCGACGCCGAGGCCCGGATGATGCGCGGCTCGGACCGCGTCACGCGCTCCTCGGCGCGGAACTGGACGAGCCGCGTGTCGAACTCCGCGCCCCCCCTCTCCGGGAGCCGCAGGTGGTAGCCGGCCGGGATGGGACGCCGGCCGCTCACGACGAGGCTCGAGAGCGCCGGGTTGAGGCTCGCGAGCTCGGTGCGATCCGTCCGGGCGAGCCGCGCCGCGGCCTCGATCGCGAGCGGGCGCTCGAGCTGGCGCTCGCGGAGCCGGAGCGGCGCCTCGGCAGCCGAGTCGTCGTGCTTCGCCCAGTCGTGCTCCACGTCGAGCGCGGCCAGGAACTCGGCGTAGAAGTTCCGGGACGCGAAGCCGAAGGCCGGCCCGCGATAGTCGCGGACGATCGTCGAGATGTCGGCGGTCCCGAGCTCGTCGCGCGCCCGCGCCATGCCGTCGGGGCCGTGATTGTAGGCGGTGATGGCGAGCGGCCAGCTGTCGAGCGCCTCGTGCACGCGGGCGAGGAAGTGTGCCGCCGCACGGGTCGAGGCGATCGGGTCGCGCCGCTCGTCGACGAGGTTGTCGACGCGCATGAAGAGCCGGCCGGTGCCCGGCATGAACTGCCAGATGCCGGCGGCGCCGACCTTCGAGTAGGCCTGCAGGTTGAAGCAGGACTCGATGAGCGGCAGGCGCGTCAGCTCGACCGGCAGACCCTCCTCACGGAAGATGCGCTCCATCTCCGGGAGGTAGCGGCGGGAGATGCGGACGCCGTCGCTGAAGCGCTCGCTCAGACCGCGCTGGCTGCGGAGGCGCTTCTCGTCCGCGGCGGCGAGGAACCGGTCGGGCGCGGGATCGTCGGAGAGGAGATCGTAGATCTTGCGCTCCTCGGCGGAGAGCTGCTCGGGGTGCGGGCCGACGGCGTGGAGACGCAGCAGCGTCGCCCGGAGCCCCTCGACCTCGAGGTCCGTCTCGATGCGCTCGAGGCCGGCCAGCTCGGCGTCGGTCATGCCGTCCTCGAGGTGGGGGCGGAAGTCGAGGACCTTGTAGACCTTGTCCAGGCGGACCGCGTCGTGCAGAACCACCTGGTGCTTCGAGTACTGGGTGAAGATTCCGCGCCAGAACTTGATCTGCGGCTCGAGCTCGGCGGGACGGGGGAAGAGGGCGGCGTGACGATCCTCGACCGCGGGCGCGTCGGCCGCACCGGCCTGCCCGGCGAGAGGCATCGTCGCGAGGATCGTTGCTAGAAAAAAATTCGAGAGTCTCATCGAGCAGCCCGCCTCCACCACCCCCGGGATCCACACCAGACGGCGCGAGCCGATGGTACCAGCGCGCTCCGAAGAGAGTCAATCGAACAATGAAAATTTGGCTCGTCGGAGGGGTCCTGGCGGCCCTCCTCACCGGTTGCCGGGAGGCGCCGCCGGACCCCGGCGGCCTCGTCGTCGCCCTCGCGAGCGACCCCCAGAGCCTCGACCCCCGCTTCGGGGCTGACGCGAACGCCTCGCGGCTCGCGGATCTCGTCCACGCCACCCTCACCCGAGCCGATCCCACCGCCCGCCGGCGTCCCGAGGTCGCCGAATCGTGGGAAGTGCGCGACCCAACGACGTTCGTGTTCCATCTCCGGCCCGACTTCCACTTCTCCGACGGCGCATCCGTCACGGCAACCGACGTCCGGGCGACGTACGAGGCGATCCTCGACCCCGCGCTCGCCTCGCCGAAGCGCGCGGCACTTGCGATGCTCGCGTCGGTCGACGCGCCGGACCCGCGGACGGTGGTCATGCACCTCCGTGAGCCCTTCGGTCCCTTCATGGACGGCACAGGGATTGGCATCCTCCCCGCCGCCCGGGCCCGGGACCCGGGGGAGGTGACGGTCGGCGCCGGCCCATTCCGCGTCCTCAGGGCGGAGCGCGGCGACCGGATCGTGCTCGGCCCGAATCCCGGCTATCCGGGAGGTCCGCCGGCGCTCGACCCGCTGGTCGTCCGGATCGTGCCGGACGAGGTGGTCCGCGTGCTCGAGCTCCGGCGGGG
>CAZLYE010000485.1:0-7337 GCA_964562865.1 uncultured Binatia bacterium (SeqCode)
AAGAAGCATTCGGCGTCCTCGCGGTGGTCAGGTCCACCGCATACCAGTCGAGGTTGCGCGTGACGTACATCACCGTCGCCAGCACGGCGAAGAGCCCGGCGGTGCCGAGCAACAGCGCGTAGTCCTCGAGCTGGAGCAGGACGTACAGGTAGCCGTAGAGCCCGGCCAGCATGGCGATCATCACGCTGCCGCGACGCCGGCTGCCGAGCACCTTGATCGCGTAGCCGGCCACGAGCCCGACCGTTGCCACGGCGCCGATGGTGTACGCGGTCCCGAAGCCCACGTGCTCCGAGACGGCGAGTAGGATCAGGTAGAAGAGGCAGATCGCGAAGCCGACGAGGAGGTACTGCACGGGGTGCACGCGCACGGGCTGCAGGACCTCGAAGAGCGCGAAGGTGAGGAAGGTGAGCAGCACGAACAGCGCCGCGTACTTCACCGCCCGGTCCGACTGCTGGTAGAAGTCGACAGCGTCGAGGAGCCGAAGACCGAAGGCCGAGCCCCAGAGCTGGTTCTTCAGCGTGGTTGACGGGTTGTCGTCGCGCCGCCAGCGCTGCGGCCAGGAGCGTGCGAAGTTCGATATCCGCCACGCCGCGCGGAAGCCGTGCTCGTCGACCGTGCGCTCGTTCGGCAGAAAGCCGCCCGTGAAGCTCGGGTCGGGCCACGTCGACGTGAGCTTCACTTCCGTTTCCTTCCCCACCGGGACGAACGCGAGAGACTCGCTGCCGGCCACGGTCAGGTCGAGCGCGAAGTCGTGCAGCCCCGGTTCGTCGCGGTCCATGCCCGCGAGGGCCGCGTGCATTCCCGAGGTGTAGAGGTCGACCTCGCCGGCTCCCGGCTGGAGCTCGACCTCCTTGCCATCCCAGGCGAGCGTCGGCTTCTTCGCCAGACCGCGGAGATCGGGAACGCCGATCGAGAGCGAAGCGTCCTCCCAGAGCACGTCGCCGGGCGCGATCTTCCACGACGAGACGTCCGGTC
Organism: uncultured Binatia bacterium (SeqCode); assembly: GCA_964562865.1. Lineage (GTDB taxonomy): Bacteria > Desulfobacterota > Binatia > DP-6 > DP-6 > CAZLYE01. The sequence goes on from CAZLYE010000485.1 coordinate 976, forward strand.
GGCTGAAGCTCCCGGTCACGCGGAGCCCGACCCGGTAGACGACCAGGCGGAAGATGCCGCGCGAGCGGACCTCGGGGAGGACCTGGCCCTCGATGCGCAGGCTCTCGGGCAGGAAGTGTGCCCAGGTGAGGCGCGTCTCGGTCTCGCCGTCCTTCGTCTTCCAGCGCTCCCGGTAGGGCACGGTCACGATCGGCCCGACGAGGGTCTGCGGGCCGCCCCAGGTCCCCGCCAGCTCGGCCTTGACGCCGTCGTGGCGTGCTTGCCGCTCGACGATGAGACCGCGAATGCGCGCGATCGGCAGTAGGAGCATTACGACGAGGAGCCCGACGAAGAGCATCTTCGTCACGAGCGGCATCCTGAAATCACCCCGGAACGTTCTCAGTGGGTTCGACATGACTTCCTCCTGCCTCGAGGCTACGCAGGAGGGCAGTGAGGAACGAGCCGCGCGGTGCCGGCACCGTGACGCCGACGAGGAAAGATCGAGGCGACCTCGTGCAACTCCCGTGCAAGCCCCCGGGGGCGCGCGCCCGGAGACTCAGCAAGGCTTCTGAGTCAGGCGACTTTCCTCTAGCATCGAATTGAGCATGCAGACGATCCTGGTCGTCGACGACGACGTCCACATTCGGCAGGTCATCACCTTCGCGCTCGAGAAGAGCGGCTTTCGTACCATCGAGGCGGCCGACGGCGGGCGGGCGCTCGAACACTTCGCGCGCGAGGCGCCGGACCTCGTGATTCTCGACATCGTGATGCCGGAGCTCGACGGCACCGAGGTCTGCCGGCGGCTCCGTGCCCAGTCGCGCGTCCCCATCGTCTTCCTGTCGTCCAGGGACGACGAGATCGATCGCATCCTCGGACTCGAGCTCGGGGGCGACGACTACGTGACCAAGCCCTTCAGCCCCCGCGAGCTCGTGGCCCGGGTCCGCGCCGTGCTGCGGCGCACGAGCGACGAGCCCGGCGAGCCTGCGGACGGTCCGCGCACCATCCGTCACGGGCATCTGACGCTCGACCTCGATCAGTTCAAGGCCTTCTGGGACAGCCGCGAGATCGTCCTCACCGTGACCGAGCTCGGCATCATGCGGACGCTCATCGAACGCCCCGGCAAGGTCTTCTCCCGCGAGGATCTGATGAGTGCCGCCTACGATCCGCGCACGGTCGTCGCCGACCGCACGATCGACAGCCATGTGCGCCGCGTGCGCGCCAAGCTCCGGGCCGTCGGGGCCGATCCGATCGAGACGGTCCACGGCGCCGGCTACAAGCTCGGCCCGTGCTGACCCGCGCGGGCCGAACGCGTCGGCGGCCGCGCCTGCGCACCATTCTGCTCGCCGTCAACCTCGCCATCCTCGCGCTCCCGCTCGGCGGCGTGACGGCGCTCCGGCTCTACGAGAGCGCGCTCGTGCGGCAGACCGAGTCGGAGCTCCTCGGCCAGGGCGCCATCCTCGCGGCCGCCTACCGGGCGGCGCTCGCGCGCACCCGCGCAGGCCGCGGAGCGACGGGCGACTACGGCGTCCCGGCGGACCCGGAGTGGCTGCCGGCCGAAGGGCGCTGGCACCCGCGTCCGGCCGCGCTCGACCTCGCCGTCGACGCCGTCCGCCCGCGGCCGGCGCACGCGAAGGAGAGCCCCGTTCCCCCCGATTCTGCCGCCGCCACCGCGGGTGCTGACATCGCGTCGATCATGCAGGAGGCGCAGGCGAGCACGCTGGCGGGCATCCGCGTGGTCGACTTCCGCGGCGTCGTCGTCGCCTCGACCGCAGAGGAGGTCGGGCGCTCGCTCGGGGATCGCGAGGAGGTCGCGCGCGCTCTCCAGGGCGAGGCGGTGAGCCTCCTGCGCGAGCGCGTCTCGAGCGAGGCCGGGCTCGTGTCGATCAGCCGCGCCGCGAAGCTGCGCGTGTTCGTCGCGCTCCCCGTGCTCGATGGGTGGCGGGTGGCTGGCGCGGTCGTGCTCTCACGCACGCCTCGCAGCATCGGGGAGACGCTCTACGCAAAGCGCTTCCATCTCCTCGCCGGTGCCGGGCTGCTGCTCGTGGTTGTCTTCCTGACGGCGCTCTTCACGTCGCTCACGGTGAGCCGTCCTGTGGAAGCTGTCGTCCGGCAGAGCGAGCGGGCCGCGCGCGGCGAGCGGGGCGCGGTGGCGCCGCTCGAGCGCCCCATCACGCGGAGATCGCACGGCTCTCCGAGGCGGTCGCCACCATGGCGCGCACACTCGAGGAGCGCGCCGACTACATCCGCACCTTCGCCTCGCAGGTCTCCCACGAGTTCAAGGCGCCGCTCACCGCGATCCAGGGAGCGGTCGAGCTGCTGCACGATCACGCCGACACCATGTCTTCCGCCGAGCGCGGCGTGTTCCTCGAGAACCTGGCGGCCGACGCGAAACGCCTCGAACGCCTCGTCCGCCGGCTGCTCGAGCTCGCCCGGGCCGACATGGCCGCGCTCGGTGACGAGCGCGCCGACCTCGCCGCGGTGCTGGAGGCGACCGTCGCCCGCCAGCGCGCGCTGGGCCTGGAGGTCGCGCTCGAGCTCGATCCGGGGCTCACCAGCGCGCCGATGAGCGCGGAGGCCCTCGAGTCGGTCCTGACGAACCTCCTCGACAACGCGCGCCAGCACGGGGGGCCAGGCGGCTCGCGTCACGATCCAGGCAGCGATGGTCGCATCCCGGGACGGCGTGCGCGCGTCGATCCGGATCGAGGACGACGGACCGGGCGTGTCCAACGGCAATGCCCTACGCGTCTTCGAGCCGTTCTTCACGACGGCGCGCGATCGCGGCGGCACACCGGTCTCGGCCTCGCCATCGTCCGCTCGCTGCTCAACGCGCATGGCGGCTCGATCGCCCTCGTACCGTCGGCGCGTGGGGCGACGTTCCGGGTCGAGATTCCCATGGACGTCACGACTGGGCCCGCGACCAGGGGTTGACCCGACGATCCGCCCGAGCGCGTCGCCGATCGGCTGGGGTCCCCGCATCGCTCACGGCTCGCGAAGGCGAGCCGGATCGTCCTTCATCGCCAGGCAGAGCCCCATCGCCTGACGGGTCGCGACGTTGCGCATCGGCTGCAGCGGCGGCTGTGGCTGAGCTGCAGTCCCTGCGCCGCTCACGATCAAGTGTCGCCACCAGCCGGCCGATACTCCCTTCGGAGGTGGAGGACGATGGCGGATGCACGGCCGGCGGCCCCGCAGACGTGGGAGCGCTTCCTGCGACGGTACGAGACGGTGGATCCCGACCACGTCGCCGAACTTCGTGCGGTGCTTCGGGGCGCCATCGGCGGCCTGGGCGAGGTCCGGGGGGCGATCGACGAGGCCCTCGGCGCCGCGGGCGCCCTCGCGCTCCGGGATGGACTGGACGGTTTCGCCACGTGGGCCGCGGCGTTCAGCCACCCTCTCGCCACGACGCCTCTGGCCGAGCGCACCGCGACCCGCGAGGCGGCGATCGACGCGGCGGCGAGTGTGTGTCCGCTCGAAGCCGAGGAATTGAGCGACGACGGCCTCATCCGGCACCTCGTGGCGCGGCAGTTCTCCGGCAGCGAGGCGGCGCAGTGGGCGATGTATGCTGCCGCGCGCGCGACGCTCGGGTCGCTCCCGCCGTCCGATCCGGCCCGACTCGAGCGCGCGCACTGGCTCGCGGTCCTGGCCTGGCACCTCGCCCGGCGCCAGCGGCGCTGACGGCCGCCTCGGCGAGGCGGCCTATGCGGGCAGCCGCGCGATCATGAGCGAGAAGGTCGCGGCCGTTTCGACCGACGTGTCGAGGCCCCCGAACAGCGCATCGAGTCGCGGGGCGAGCCGCTCGAGCAGCACCGGCAGCAGGTCGTCGGGAATGGCCCAGGTGTTCGAGTAGATGCGGCCAGCGATGTCGTCGAGGACCCGACGGCCGGTCGTGCGCTCGGTCCAGCGCACGAGCACGCGCTCGTCACACGTCGCGCCCGCCTCGGCGACCGCGGCGGCGAAGGCGGCGCCCGCCTCCGCCCAGTGATCTCGGGCCGGGAGCGTGCCGCCGAGCTCGCCGACGACGTCTCGCAGGAGCGCGAAGATTGCGCGCCGAGGATTTCTCACGTCGGTACGTCCGTGCAGGAGGACGCCGCCCGGCCGCACGAGGGTGCGCGTCGCCGGGAGGACGAGCGCGCCCGGCACGAGGTGCAGGACGTGCACGAAGAGTGCGCCGTCGAAGGAAGCGGCGCGGAATGGCGGCGCCGTGGCGTCGGCGACGACGACCGCCAGGTCCGCCCGCTTGCTCCGCAGCCGCGCGAGCATCGCGGGCGCGACGTCGATGCCGACGACGCGGATGCCCGACACCGCCAGCGGCACCGCGATGCGACCGGTGCCGATCCCTACCTCCAGCAGGCGCGGATTCGGAGCTGCTTCGCGGAGGACCCCCGCGATGCCCGCGGTCACCGCGGCCGTGACCTCGGGCGGCATGGCCCGTGTGCGGTCGTAGACGGCCGCCACGCGGTCGAACGACACGCGGGCGCTCATCGCCCCGTGTCGTCGACGTCCCAGACCGCCAGGTCGCCCGCGCCGAGCAAGAGCTGAACGCCGTCCCCGTCCACCTGCGCGAACATACTGCGACCGCCCGATCCTGGTACAGGGCTCGGCGATCACGTCGTGGGACATCTGGGTTGGCGAGACGCCACGCACGCTGTGGACGTGTCGCGATCCGACGGATATTCGGGCGTCCGTGAACCGGCTCGAGGGACGCCAACCCGGACGCTGCTGCGCGGCGGCCGTCGTGCTGGCCGCTCTGGTGGCGGGCTGTGGAGACAACCTGCCCGAGGTGGCCGGGGACGAGCGCAGCGCGGCCGCCGGGACCGAGCGCGTCGCGAGCGAGCCGAGCGCGGGCTGTCACGCCGGCGAGCTCGCCGCGCTCGACGGCGCGCGGCGGCAGATCACCGTCGACGGCGAGGAGCGGAGCTACGTCGCGGATGCCCCGGCGGCGCAAGCCGACCGCCCGCTGCCGGTCGTGCTGTCGTTCCACGGCTTTCGCGGCAGCGCGTGGCAGCATCGCGGGGGGACGGGATGGGGCACCGTCGCCCGCCAGGAGGGGTTCATCGCGCTCGGCCCCGAGGGACACGAGGGCGTCGAGCTCCTCGGGGCGACCGGCCGCGGCTGGGACATCCGCCCGACCGAGACCCGCGACGCCGCCTTCGTCCGCGCGCTCCTCGACGCCGTCGAGCGCGAGCGCTGTGTCGACCGTCGCCGCGTCTTCGCAACGGGCATGTCGAACGGCGGATTCTTCACGAACCTCCTCGGCTGTGTGCTCGCGGACCGCCTGGCGGCGGTCGCGCCCGTCGCGGGGGCGATCCCGCTCGTCCGGTGCACCCCGTCGCGTCCCATCCCCGTGCTCATGATCCAGGGCAGCGCCGACATCATCGTGAGCCCGGACATGGTCCGGGCCGCGCGCGACTGGTGGACGAGCGTCGACCACTGCGGGGCGTCGGAGGACCGTGACGGCTGCGCGAGCTACCGGGGCTGCAGCGCCGACGTGGTCTACTGCGAGGGCCCGCAGGGGCACGTCTGGCCGACGGACGCGACGGCGCGCATCTGGCGCTTCTTCCAGGCCCATCCCCGGCGCTCGGCTTGACGCCCGCTCGTCGCGGCGCGAAGAGGCCGGGCATGGTGAAGCTCGTCTTCCTCTGCCGCCGCCGTCCCGACGTCTCGCACGAGCGCTACGTCGAGTTGCTCCTCGAAGGGCACGTGCCCCTCGCACTCCGGCATCATCCGACGCTCCGGCGCTACGTCGTGAACGTCGTCGAGGCGACGCGCGGCCCGGCGCCGCCGCTCGACTCGATCGGGGAGCTCTGGTTCGACTCGCTCGCCGACTGGCGCGAGCGCCTGTACGACTCGCCGGAGGGCGAGCGCACGATCGCGCGCGACGTGGCCGGCTTCCTCGGCGGCGCCGACGCGTACGTCACCACCGAGCACGTGCAGCGCGCGCCGTCGGCTGCGCCCGCGACCGGTGTGCGGACGCCGGGCGACAAGCTGTTCGCGTGTCTCATCCGAGTGCCGGGACGGACACGCGGCGAGTTCGCTGCACACTGGCTCGACCGCCACGCGCCGCTGGCACTCCGCCACCACGACACGACCCGCTACGTGACGAACGTCGTCGACGCGCAACCCGGCGCCGGTATCGAGTACGACGGCTTCGCCGAGCTCAGCTTCCGGCCCGGCGAGATGCAGGGTCGCCTCTACCGCTCGCCCGAGGGCCAGGCCGAGGTCGAAGCCGACATCCCGCGCTTCATCGGGACGGTCCACGCGTACGTCGTGAGCGAGTACGTCCAGCGCTGGTGACGCGGCCGTCGTCTGGCGCGCGGAGGGGCGCCGCCGCCGCGACCCTCGACGAGGCCGCACGACCGCGGGGCGATTCCCGGTTGGTCGTCGAC
>CAZLYE010000486.1:0-4227 GCA_964562865.1 uncultured Binatia bacterium (SeqCode)
CGCGGAGCGGTGCGGGGACCTCTCCGCGATGGACGCGCAGCGCGAAGCCCTCGACGATCGCGGTCTTGCCGACGCCCGGGTCGCCCACGAAGACCGGGTTGTTCTTGCGCCGCCGGCAGAGCACGTGGATCGTCCGCTCGAGCTCGCGCGCGCGCCCGATGAGCGGGTCGATCCGGCCCCCGGCGGCGCGCTCCACCAGGTTGACGGTGAACGCCGTGAGCGGGTCGCGCGCCCGACGCGGCCCCGCATCGTCATCGTCGTCGTCGTCCGTCTCCTCGCTCGGGGCGCCGTTCCCCTCCATGGCGTCGGGCACCTTGGAGATGCCGTGCGAGACGTAGCTGATGACGTCGAGCCGCGTGATGCCCTGCTGGGAGAGCAGATAGGCGGCCTGCGAATCGGCCTCCCGGAAGATCGCGACCAGCACGTCCCGGCCGTCGATCTCCTCGCGACCGGCGGACTGGACGTGCGCCGCCGCGCGCTGGAGGATCCGCTGGAAGCCGAGCGTCTGCTGCGGCGGGGCGTCCTTTCCCGCCGGGAGCCGCTCCTGGTGCGTGTCGAGCCAGGCGCGGAGGTCACGCTTCAGACGCTCGACGTCCCCGCCGCAGCCGCGGAGGACCTCGGCGACGGCCTCGTCGTCCAGGAGCGCGTGCAGCACGTGCTCGATGCCGATGTACTCGTGCCGCTGCGAGCGCGCGTCACGGATCGCCAGACCGAGGCTCGCCTCGAGGGACCGACTGAGCCGCACCTAGAGTTCCTCCTCCTCGACGCTGCACCGGAGCGGGAACTCGTGTGCCCGGGCCAGCGCCTCGACCTTCGCCGCGCGCGTCTCCGCGATGTCGCGGGCGTAGACGCCCGCGACGCCGATCCCGTTCTTGTGGACGTGCAGCATGATGCCCGTGGCCGTCGCCTCGTCGTGGTGGAAGACGCTCATCAGCACCCACACGACGAATTCCATCGTGGTGTAGTCGTCGTTGTGGAGCAGGACCTTGTAGAGGGGCGGCTTCTTCAGCTGCTCCTTGGGACGCGTCCGGGTGACCACGCCCGGACTGCGCTCGGTCTCGCGCCTCGCCACGCCGGCATTAGATCCGGAACGAATGGGACGGGCAACCCGCTACGGACGGCGCCGCTCGGTGTCGCCCTCCGCGGCGCGTGCGCGCGCAAGCCCGCCGTCGCGGCGCCACATCCAGCACGAATCCGGGAGCCCGCCCATGCCGATCAGCGTCGGGTGGATGCGGGCGGCGAGTGGCCAGGCTTCTGACATCGCAGCCGCGCACTGCACGAGCGCGGGGGCGAAGCTCAGGAGGACGTCGAGGAGCGGCCGGTCGTGGTCGAGCGTGCCGAACCGCGCGAGCAGCTCGCCCGTGATGCCCGCGCCGAGCCGCCGGCCGACGAGCCATTCGGCCGCGTCGGGCCGCTCGCGCCACACCGCGTCGGCGAAGTCGGCGACCCCACGGCGGCGCTCGGCGGCGGCGGCGCGCGCGATCCCACCCATCCCGCCGCCGGCGAAGTCGACCTCGGCGAGCACGCGTACCTCGAGCTGCTCCGCGAAGCGGTCCATCGGGACCGCGAGAGGGCCTGCCGGCGCGAAGTGGAGGTCCGTGAGCTGCGCCGTGAGCTCGAGGCGTCCCGCGCCGGGCTCGTGCCCGTCGACGACCAGGTCGCGGCGGAAGACACGCTGGCCGGCGGGCCGCCGGGGCGCGGCTGCGTGCAGCGCGCGCTCGCGCGCGAGCGCGCGGGCGGCCGCGGAGCCGAGCAGGTGCCCGAGGGCCAGCAGGTGCGAGCAGCCCCGCGGGCCGCCGATCTCGGCCGCCAGCCGCCGGGCCCAGCCGGCGTCGAGCCGCGTCCCGGCCATGGCCGCGACGCGGTCGATCGGGTCGCGGCAGCTCTCGCCTCCGGTCGCGGGGGACGCCTCGAAGGCGACGTTGCGCTGGTCGGCAACGAGCCGCTCGAGGGTGCCGGTCGCGGGGTCGATGGTCCCCGCGAGCCGCATGTCGTGGATCAGCCCGGGTCCCTGGAGATCCCCAGCGACGGGCACGAACCCGCGCTTGCGCAGGTCGACGATCGAGCCCGCGACGTCGAGCCGGTCGTCGGCGCGCGTCGTGATCGCGACCGAGAGTGCGCGCGTGTGAAGGGGCTGGCCCGTGGCGTCGAGGCGCATCGGGCCAGTCTGTCGCGCCTGGCCCGTGCCACGCAAGCGGCGCTTGGCGCGGACGCCGCGATGCGGGTATGACGCCGCCCATGAAGATCGACGGGTGCGTGGCGCTGGTGACGGGCGGCGCGTCCGGCCTCGGCGAGGCGACGGTCCGCACGATCGTCGCGGGCGGCGGCCGTGCGGTGATCCTCGACCGCCCCGGATCCGCCGGCGAGGAGCTGGCGCGGGAGCTCGGCGGGCGCGCGCTCTTCACGCCGGCGGACGTGACGAGCGCCGACCAGGTCGGGGTGGCCGTGGCGCGCGCGGTGGAGCGGTTCTCGGCGCTCCACGTCGCGGTCAACTGCGCCGGCGTCGGGGCCGCGATGCGGACCGTCACCAAGCAGGGGCCGATGCCGCTCGAGATCTTCGAACGCGTGATCGCGATCAACCTGACCGGCACGTTCAACGTCCTCCGACTCGCCGCCGCGCAGATGGCGACCAACGCGCCCGGCCCGGACGGCGAGCGCGGCGTCATCGTCAACACCGCGTCGGCAGCGGCGTTCGACGGCCAGATCGGTCAGGCCGCGTACTCGGCGTCGAAGGGCGGCGTGGTGGCGATGACGCTCCCGATCGCCCGCGACCTCGCGTCGCTCGGCATCCGGGTGGTGACGATCGCGCCGGGGACGTTCGACACGCCGATGCTCGCGATGCTGCCCGAGGAGCAGCGTCGAGCGCTGGCGGCGCAGATACCGTTTCCGTCGCGCCTCGGCCGGCCGGCGGAGTTCGCCGCGCTCGCGTGCCACATCGTCGAGAACGTGATGCTCAACGGCGAGACGATCCGGCTGGACGGCGCGCTCCGGATGCCGCCGCGCTGACCTTGTGACGCGCTCGGGGCGTGTGGTAACCGACCGCGGGCCATCATGAGCGGGGGCGGCAGGGGTCTCGGCGTCATCGGCGCGGGGAACATCGGCGGCGCGATCGCGGCCAACCTCCTCGCGGACGGCCACGCGGTCACCGTGCACGACGTCGACGCGGCCCGCTGCCGGCCGCTCGTCCGCGCGGGTGCCACGCTGGCGGACTCGCCGGCGGCGGTGGCGGAGCGGAGCGAGATCACGCTCACCTCCCTCCCGACGCCCGCGGTGTTCGAGGCCGTCGCGCAGGCGTGGCTCGGGGGCGCGGCGCGCGACGCGGTGCTGGTCGACCTCTCGACCAACGCGCCGGCGACCGTGCGCGCCGTCGGGGCGCGGCTCGCGAGCGCCGGGCGGCACCTGCTCGAGGCGCCGCTCACCGGCGGCGCGCCCGGCGCGCAGGCACGCCTCCTCGTCTTCATGGTGGGCGGGGAGCGTCCCGTCTACGAGCGCTGTCTCCCCGTGCTCCAGCGCCTCGGCCGCGCCGTGTTCCACGTGGGCCCGCTCGGGCTCGGCAACACGGCGAAGCTCGTGAACAGCCTCCTCGCGTTCACGGCGACCTGGGTGTCGCTGGAAGGCCTGGCCGTCGCCGCCAAGGCGGGCATCGACCTCCGCACGATGATCGACGTGATCCGCACCGGGGGCGCCGGCAACTTCTTCACGGACCGCATGGTCGAGGGGATCAACGAGCGTGGCCGCCCGACGCAGTTCGCGCTCGGCCTGGCGGCGAAGGACGCGGGGCTTCTCCTCGACGTGGCGCGCGAGGCCGGGGTGCCGGTCCCGGTGGCGGCCGAGGTCGCGCAGGCGCTGGTCGCGGCGGTGGGCGCCGGCCTCGGCGGACGGGACTTCACCGACCTCGTCGAGCTGATCGAGCGCCAGGCCGGCGTGGCGCTCCGGCTCCCGCCCCCGCGGTCGTAGCCGCGGGGACGCGCCTCACGCCTTCAGGACGTCCGCGGCGGCGTTGAGCGCGTTCACCGCCGCCGGCACCCCGGCGTAGCAGGCGGTCTGCATCAGCACCTCGATCAGCTCCTCGCGCCGGATGCCCAGGTTGAGCGCTCCGGCGAGATGGGCCCTCAGCTCGTCCGTCCGGCCGAGCGCCGCGAGCTGCGCGACGGTGCAGAGGCTCCGGCTCCGGAGGTCGAGGTTCGGCCGCGACCAGAACATGCCGAACACGAACTGCGTGACGAG
>CAZLYE010000487.1:0-2673 GCA_964562865.1 uncultured Binatia bacterium (SeqCode)
AGGTGAAGCGCACGCTGCCGTCGTACGGTCGCTACGCCCGCTTCCGGAAGCTCGTCCGCAAGGAGGGCGGAGGGGGCGACGTCTCCTCGGCCGTCGTCGTGTTCCGCGACCGGAAGGAGCTCCTCCCGCTCTACGGCGGGAAGTGTCCCAAGTGCGGAACGGTGCAGTTCCCGAAGCACCGCGTCTGCATCGAGTGCGCCCACGGGGGCGGGCTCGAGGACGTGCGGCTGTCGCATCACGGCCGCCTCTTCACGTTCACCAACGACTACCTGTTCGAGACCCCCGACCCGCCCACCACCCACGCGGTCATCGACCTCGACCGCGGAGGGCGCCTCTACTGCCAGCTCACCGACTGCGAGGCGGAGCGGGTCGAGATCGACATGCCGCTCGAGCTGACGTTCCGGCGCATCCACGGGGGCGGCGGCTTCAACAACTACTTCTGGAAGGCGAGGCCGGCATGAACATCCGGGACCGCGTCGCGATCGTCGGGGTCGGGTGCAGCAAGTTCGGCGAGCACTACGACCGCTCCGCGGAGGACCTGGTGGTCGACGCGGCCTTCGAGGCCTACGCCGACGCCGGCATCGAGCCGTCCCGGATCGAGGCGGCGTGGGTGGGCACGATGGAGAGCGGCTTCGCCGGCACCGTGCTCGCGGACTATCTCAAGTGCTTCGACATCCCGATCACGCGCGTCGAGAACTACTGCGCGTCGGGCATGGACGCGTTCCGGAACGCCTGCATGGCCGTCGCGGCGGGCATGTACGACTGCGTGCTCGCGCTCGGCTTCGAGAAGCTCCGTGACTCCGGCCGGCGGGGGCTCGGGACGCTCACGAACCATCCGGTCGTGGGATACGGGACGACCGCCCCGAGCCTCTTCGCGATGGCGGCGAACCGCTACTTCAAGACGTACGGCATCACCAAGGAGGCGCTCGCGAAGGTCGCGGTGAAGAACCATCACAACGGCACCATGTCGCCGAAGGCGCACTTCCAGATGGAGGTGACCGAGGACCAGGTGCTGTCCGCACCGCTCATCTGCAGCCCGCTCGGGCTCTTCGACTGCTGCCCGACGACCGACGGAGCCGCCGCGGCGATCGTGTGTCGCACGGAGGTCGCGCGCGAGATCCGTCGCGACCCGATCCTCGTGAAGGGGCTCGGGCTGTCCGTGACGTCGGGCGAGCCGTATCTCAAGCCCGGCTTCGGCTACACCGGCTTCCCGGCCACCCGGCAGGCGGCGCGGGCGGCGTACGAGCAGGCCGGCATCGGGCCGCGCGACCTGGACCTCGCCGAGGTCCACGACTGCTTCACGATCACCGAGATACTCAACTACGAGGACCTCGGGCTGTGCGAGGCCGGCGAGGGCTGGCGCTACGTGGCCGACGGCCGCGCGGCGATCGGCGGCGGCGACGTGGCCGTCAACCCGAGCGGCGGCCTCAAGTCGTTCGGCCATCCGATCGGCGCGACGGGCGTCCGCATGATCTACGAGGTGTGCCAGCAGCTCTGGCACAGGGCGGGCGCGCGCCAGGTGAAGGACGCCGAGATCGGTCTCGCGCACAACCTGGGCGGTCCGGGCGCGGTCGGCTGCGTCACGGTGCTCGGCAACAGCTGAGAAGGGACGGTCGAATGGATTTCGGCTTCAGCGAAGAGCAGGAGATGCTCCGCAAGTCGGCGCGCGACTTCCTCGCGAAGGAGAGCCCGATGACGTACGTCCGCCAGATGATGGAGGACGACCGGGGCTTCCGGGACGACCAGTGGCGGAAGATGGCGGAGCTCGGCTGGATGGGGCTCATCCTGCCCGAGGCGCACGGGGGCGCGGGCCTCGACTTCGTCGACATGGTGGTCGTGCTCGAGGAGATGGGACGTGTCGTGCTCCCGGGGCCGTTCTTCTCGACGGTCATCATGGGCGGCGTCGCGATCGCCGAGGGTGGGAGCGCGGCGCAGAAGCAGGAGCTCCTGCCGAAGCTCGCCGCGGGCGAGCTCCGGGCGACGGTGGCGCAGCTCGAGCCGAACGCTCGCTGGGACGCGGACGGGATCCAGCTGGAGGCGCGCAAGGCGGGCGGCGGCTGGCGGCTCTCCGGGACGAAGCTCTTCGTGCCGGATGCGCACACCGCGGACGTCCTGGTGGTCGCCGGGCGCGAGCCCGGGTCGAAGGGCACCGAGGGCGTGAGCCTCTTCCTCGTCGACGCGAAGGCCGCGGGGGTGACGACCACGCTCCTCAAGACGATGGACCAGACGCGGAAGCTCTGCGAGGTCGCGCTGAAGGACGTCACGATCCCGGCCGACCGCGTCCTCGGCACCCCGGGGCAGGGCTGGAAGCTCCTCGACCGCATCGTCGACCGCGGCAAGGTCGGCCTGTGCGCCGAGATGTGTGGCGGGGCGCAGAAGGTGCTCGAGATGTCGGTCGAGTACGCGAAGGTGCGCGAGCAGTTCGGCCGCCCGATCGGCAGCTTCCAGGCGATCCAGCACAAGTGCGCCAACATGCTGGTCGAGGTCGAGAGCTCGAAGTCCGCGACCTACTACGCCGCCTGGGCCGTGGCGAACGACGTCGCCGAGGCGCCGCTCGCGGCCGCGATGGCCAAGGCCTACTGCTCGGACGCGTACCGCCACACCGCGGGCGAGGGCATCCAGATCCACGGCGGCATCGGCTTCACGTGGGAGCACGACATGCACATCTACTTC